>QNDV01000055.1 GCA_003646045.1 bacterium | reverse complement strand
TACTTCGACAATATTGCGGTGAGGGTATTCAAGCACGCAGGCCCCCATCTGACCTCCTGGCCCTGGTCCAGCCAGGACCACCTGGCGGTGGACGCCTTTCCCTCCGGAGGAACCCTGGACCTGATCGACCTGGGTAACAACGTCGTACCGGTGTCCGAACCCGGGATACTGGAAACCGTCAGTGTCTTCGGCGCGATAACCCGCCACGGTGCCGTGTCAACTGGCGCACCCGAACTCCACTGGGCACTGAAGGCCAACCCCCTGTTCGACCCCTATCGCACCAACCTGCCGTCCAATCCGGTGTTGGGCGTGGCGGCGGGCCCACCGAACGAGGACCTGCCCTACGAACCGGTGGAGTACGTCTTCACCCTGCCGTCCACGGGCTTCGTGTTCCCGGGCGATGAGTTGCACTACTATTTCCGCATGCAGGATGAAGTGTCCGGCGACCTGGGCACGACTATCCTGCCCGCCGACACCACGGGGTTCGGCAATTTCGGGGACACGGTTGGCGAGCCCGCCGGTCGCTACGCCCAGAAGTACCATATGCGGGCCCTGCCCAGCCTGCGGGCGGCCCATCCCGATTCGCAACCGCGCATCCTGATCTGGGACGACACCGGCGGCCGCGGGTTCTCGCGGGATATTACCCGTTCGCTGGCTCAGCTGGGCTACGTCGCGGGACGGGACTTCGATGTATACCAAAGTGGCTGGACCACGCAGGGCGGCCTCTTCGCCGTGACCACCGCCACCCAGATGGCGGGCTATACCACGCTGATCTACGGCTGTGCTTCGGATTACGTCGCCATGGCCAACGAGGACCTCTACCAGCTGACACAGTGGCTGGAGTTGGGCGACCGCAATCTGCTGTTCATGGGTGACAACCTGCTGGAGAGGTCTGAGAACCGGCTGTACACCCTGCGACCGTACCTGGGCGCCGACCTGCTGAACCGGGACGTGCTGCCCGAAATCGAATTCCAGACCTATGCGGAGATGGTGCCCACCGGGGCGGTTTCGGGATTCGCCACCACCATGCGGGCCGATGTCCTGTTGTGCGAGAGCTTCGACGCCATAATCCCTTACGGCGCGGGACAAACCCTGCTTGAATTCACCGCTCCCGGCGGTGCCGCGGGGGCCTATACCGTGGCCGCCGGTGTCTACAACATGCACGCCGCCACCGGTACTCGCGCCATCACCCTGCCCGTGGCCTACGACAACCTCAACACACCTGCTGACCACACCGGTGGCCTGTCGGCGCGTACCACTTTCCTGGCCGAGGTCCTGGACCACTTCGGGCATGCCGGCAGTTCGTCACCTTCGGGCACGATGATACCGGCCATGTTCAACACGCATGCCTATCCCAACCCTTTCAATCCCCGCACCCGCATCGAATATGCCATGCCGTGGTCCGGCCACCTGGTCATCACGATCTATAACGTGAAGGGTCAGAAGGTGCGCACGCTGCTGGATCGCGCGGTGCCCATGGGAGCCGGCCACGTGGACTGGGACGGCGTCGACGATCAGGGCCGGATGACCGCGTCGGGCGTGTATTTTCGGGTAAGCGAGGCCCTGGGGGAGCGGGAAGTAGAGAAGATGGCCCTGGTGAGATGATGCCCGGTCGAATCGCGCGCAAGTCGGCACTTCGTGTGATCATACTCGTGGCCCCCGGGGGCCACAGCTAGAACGGGTTCGTCGCGAATACAGAAAACTCCGGTATGAACCCCCGGTCATCGATTTCCAGGGCGCCCACGATGGCGTCGGCGATCTCGCTGGGCCGCAGCTTCCTTTCCGACAGCTCCTGCTCGAAGCCCGCCTTGGCGAAGAACGGCGTCTGCACCTCACTGGGATTGACCAGCATCACCCGCACGTTGTGGGGCCTGAGTTCAGCCCGCCAGCACTCGGTCATGCCCCGCAGGGCGAACTTGCTGCTGCTGTATGCCGACGAGCCCTTGCCGCCGGCCAGGCCGCTGGTGGACGAGATGTTCACGATGCAGCCGCTGTCCTGGGCCACGAACAGCCGCGCCGCCGCCCGGCCCATGAGCATGGCCCCGGTGACGTTCACGGCGAAGACGCGTTCGAACTGCTGACGGTCCAGTTCCACCAGGGGGGCGAAGTAGCCGATGCCCGCGTTGTTGACCAGCAGGTCGATGCCGCCGAATTTTCCGGCCACGGTGGACACGGCACGTTCGGCGTCGTCCTCCACCGACACGTCGCCGGGTATGGCCAGGGCGCCCAGCGATTCCGCCGCGGCCGCCAGTTTTTCCAAGTTCCGTCCCATGATGGCGACGCGGGCTCCCTTGTCCACGAGGGCCCGGGCAATGCCTTCGCCGATGCCTTCGCTGCCGCCTGTAATCAGGGCCCGGGTTCCTTTGATCTGCATTTTACTGTCCTTAATCCGAGGGGTCCGCGGGCGGTGCCTGGTGGATGAAGAACCGTCCCTGCACCGGCCGGTGATCACTGGTCTGGGGCGAATCGCCCGGTCCGAAACCATGGATCAGGATACGACTTGCCGCCGACCAGTGAACCGGCAGGTTCGCCACCAGTACGAAGTCGAGTACGGCGTAGTAGCGGCCACTCATCCCGGAGGCGAACAACTCGGCGGGGCGGATCCATTTGAAGACAGACTCGCCGTCCTGCTCGTCCAACATGATATGGAAAGCCGTGTTGCCCCGCCCGGTGTCGATCTCGAAGTCGAAGTTGTAGTCGCCCACGGCGATAACCGGTTCGCCCTGCCGGGAGGCCCAGACGCGCAGTTGCCGCGCCTGTTGTTGACGCAGTTCGGCGTTGCCCCGGGCCAGGTGGTTCACCATGAAGACGAATGTTTCGGTGGTGCCCTTCAACTGCAGGCGGACCGCCAGGGGGGCGCGGTGATTCCCATCGTTCATGTGTTCCAGTTCCATGCGCTCGAGTTCCTTGAACCGTTTGGCATCGTAGATGATGGCCAGGCGCTGGACGGAGTTGCCGGTGGTGCCAAGGATGAACTCGAAGCGGGGAGCGTGGCCCCGGGCGCCCTCACCCTCCATGGCGGCACTGCGGTAGATGCTGATGTTGGCGTCAGCCACTTCACTCAGGCCGAGGATATCGAAACCCTCCAGCTGGCGCAACTGGTCCGCCACGGTGGCCGGGTCGTTCTCGCGGTCCTCCAGGTTCCAACTCAGCACCTTGATGCGCGTCTGGGTGACGCCGAGGGTCGGTAGGATCAACAGCAGCAACAGGCAGGCCGCGGCGAGGCGGAACGGGAGCGCGGGTTTCAAGTCTGGCCTCCGTGGAACATGTGGGGTAAGCAAAGATACCCGGCATGTTATCACGGCCGGGCTGACCGCGTCGATGGCGCGGCTAGCCCATACCCAGGTGGTTGTTCCCGGCGCACGACAACAGCCAACCGCGCACCTCGGCCACCGAGTCCCCGGCCGTCACGAACGGATCCCTGTCCGCTATGGTCCGGGCTTCGTCCATCGAATCCGCCCTGATGATCAACATACCGCCGGCGCGATCGACAAAGGGGCCGGCCAGGACGAGTGTGCCCTGCAAATCCAGCTCCTTCAGGTAGGACACATGGGCGCGGATCAACTCCTTCGTGCGCTTGTCCGCCCCGGGCGCCGGTTCGAGCATGATCACGTAACGCGCATAGGCCTTGTCCATGGTCTCTACTCCTCAATCCTGCCAGTGGAAACGCGCCAGGTCCACGCGGCCGCCGGTCGAGAATTCGACACCTTCGTCTTCCAGCAGCAACCGCTGTTCCTGCTGACTGTCCGGCCTGCCCCGTTCGGCGATATGGCCGGTGGCCGATACCACGCGGTGCCAGGGTACGGGGCTGCGGTCGGGCAATTCCCGCAGGGCCTTGCCCACCAGCCGGGCACGACCGGGCAGGCCGGCCCGTTCGGCGACCTGGCCGTAGGTGGCCACCGTGCCCCGGGGGATGGCCTCCACCGTCAGCCAGATGGTTTCGTAGCGTTGCGCCGTGTTCAATTGACGATCCGGTAGCAGATGATCTCCATGGGATCGGCCTCGTCGCCGCCTTCCTCGTCCGCCGGTGAGCCGCCGAACATGGTGGCCGTGGCGTCGATGTAGCCCTTGATCACCAGTACCCGGTCCTCGCCCAGCAGGAAGACCCCGTCCTCGTTGCCGTCACCGTCGCAGGCCACTTCGACCTGGCGGTCGAACGTACCGTCGGCCGTGAATACGTCATAGACGGCCAGCACGCCGGCGGGCTGATCGCGGGCACCGCGGCTGGACAGCACCCACAGGTTGCCCCCTGCGTCCACTTGCAGGCTGCGGCTCAGCCAGTGAATGTCGCTGTCGAAATCACTGATCTTCAGCTCGACGTCGAAGGGCATGGGGGCGAACGCGCTTTCGAGCAGGTTACGGATCCAGTCCTTGTCCGCGGCGGTGCGTCGCCGCGACTCGTACTCGCGTTCAATTACCCGTTCGAGGGTGCCGTCAGCAGCGTACACGTTGATCCGGTAGGCATCGCGGTCCGGTGTGGCGTAGATCCGTCCAGCCGGGCCCACGGCGTTGGCCCAGAAGAAACTCGGCAGGCTTTCCTCCTCGTCCCAGGTGAAGTTGGAGAAATCCCATACCACACTCCGCTCCAGCAGGGGCTCACTCACACCGCCCTCGTCGTTCACTGTTGCCAGGTACATGTGCCGTTGCTGGATGGCCTGGTTCTCGCCGGGAGTGATCTGCACACCGGCGATCATGAACGTACCGCCCCGTTGGTCGGCGGTGGTCATGGCGATGAAGCCGCCCTCGGTGGCATCACCCCGGCGGGGCTCGATGCTGTCCAGAGGGATGTTTTCGGCATCCACCCGCACTATCTTGCCCGGGAACTCCTGCACCGCGCCGATGGAGCCGTCGGCCAGCAATACGATGTCACGGGGCCGTCTGACCTCGCCGGGGCCGTCACCCTCGCGAAAGAGGGTGCGTACCAGGGTGCCGTTCTCGTCGAACACGTTCACCTGGCTGAGCTGTATGTCCAGCACGTAGAGCAGACCGTCGGGACCCTCTTCGGCCCAGGTCCGGAGGCCGAAAAAGCTCTCTTCGTCGTCGGCACCACCGGCACGCCACATCTCTTCCAGTTGCAACCGATGTACTCCGTTGGCCGGAGTGGCGCCGTTCTTAACCATCTCCGGCTCGGCCACGGCCGAACCGGCGACCAGGGTGGCCAGGGCGATCAACAGGACATGTTTCCTCACGGGGTTTCCTCCCTCGGTGGTGTCTGATGGTTACGGGTCCCAACAGGACGCAGGATCCGTTCCGCGGGTTGCGGCGGATATCCCGGGAGCGTGGGGCTGATCCGTCTAGGGCTTGCGCGACAACTTCGCAGCCCGGGCCGTCCACTTCTTCTCGCAGGCGATTATGTCGTCGGCGACCAGTGGTGTTTCCCGCGGTATGAGCTTCACCTTGCGGTACCCGTCCAGGACCACGTTGGGCCGGAAACAGTCGGTATAGGCCCGCGGCGCCAGGCGGTCGTGGGCCATATGCCTGGTTCCATCCACCTGTATGGGCAGTCGCGCCACCACGTAATCGTTGAGTCCGTGGGTGTCGATGATGTTCACGTGGGGCAGCACCCACGACACGTAACCCACCGCGGGAAAGACCATCACCGGGTAGCCGTCGTCGTCGCGCACGCGGCTGCCCCGCGCCCGGGGCGGTACCAGCTCACGGATGAACTGGAGGTTGATCTTGTGCTCCTGGTGGCGGCAGCAGATAAAGCGCGCGATGAGCCAGGCCTGGGAGTCGTCGAAGGCCCGGGCGTACCAACGCACCGGCGCGGGCCAGCGCGGCGCCAGCGGGACAGTCATCTTGAGGGTCTGTTGCCGGGTCTGCAGATGGCGGGTGGCGGCCCAGTGGCTCCAGGGCACGGGGATCGCCACCAGGGCGGCGACCACCAGGACGGCAGTCGCCCGTCCGGTGGGCAGCTGTAGACGTGAGGTCGCCCACAGCAACGCCACCCAACCCAGTGGTACCAATTGGCTGAAGACCCGGTACTCGAAGTGGTCACCGCCGACGACGATCACATAGAAGCCGGCGTGGGCCAGGACGGTGGCTACCGCCCAGCTGATCGGTGACCAGCGCCAGGGGCGAAGTGCGTCCGCCGTCAGGTTCCGCCGGCTGCGCAGCAACGCCCACACCACCAGGGCGGCGCCGAACCACAGGCCGTATTCCAGCACGAAGGACCAGAGATAGCGCAGGCCCGCGGCGGGCCACAGCCCCGGCACCTTGGCGTAGAATGTGTTGGGCAGCCATTCGCCGTAGAATCCGCGCCGCCAGATCAGGTGGGCCACCGGCACAGCCAAAGGCAGGGCGACCAGGAGGCGGTTACGACGTGACCAGTCGCTGCGGCGTCCGCTCAGGGCGGGCGCGGTGATGGCGATGGTGGCCGCCAGGAAAAGTAGCCCGTCGGGGCGAGTGAGGGTGAGCAGGGATGCCAACGCGGTCAGCCAAACCGCGCCCGCCGGTCGCCGCTTCTGCCAGAGCACGGCGGCCAGCACCCAGCCCTGCAGCAGGACATTGAACAGGGCCGTCTCCAGGCCGGAACCGGTCCAGGTCAGGAAAGTGCGGTTGGTGGCGATGCCCACCACGACCAGGCCGGTGAGCAACCCGCGCACAGTCACCGCCGGAATCCGCTTCAGTACCTGCCAGGCCAGGGAGCCGGTGACCGCCAGTGTACCCAGGGAGCAGAGCAGGGATATGGTCCCCGCCACGTCGGGCGGTTGGGTGCCGGTGACCCTCCAGATGCCGTCCAGCAGCACCACCCACAGGAAACTGGTATATCCCTCCACCGGTCGGAAGGGGGCGGCGTTCCACACGTAACCGAAGCCCAGGTGGGCGTTGCTGATGTACCGGAACGCGATGTAGGCGTCGTCGGTCAGGAAGCGGAAAACGGCGGCACCGATCAGTGTCACCACCAGCGCGGCGGACGCGAGCAGGATCAGGGGCAGATGGCGGGTGATGCGCTGCATGGTGCCTCCGGAGTGGGGTCCGAGAGGGGAGAGTAGCGCACGGCAAGGTGTGTGTCATCGGTGGGAACGGGATCCCCGGGGAAGACCCCGGTTGAGGCGCCCGCGGCAAGGTGGTATCTTGTCCGCTTCCTGTCCCGCTTACCCGAACGACCGAGGATTGGCCATGGCCGCCCACATGATCAGCAGACTCCTGGCCGGCGACATCGCCGTCGGCACCGAGGTTACCGTCAAGGGCTGGGTGCGCACCCGCCGCGACTCCAAGGCCGGACTGAGTTTCGTCCAGGTCCATGACGGCACCTGTTTCGCCCCCATCCAGGTGGTGGCCCAGAATACTCTCGCCAACTACGAAACGGAAATCACGCGCATTGGTGCGGGTTGCGCCGTGATCTGCACCGGTGAACTGGTGGAAAGCCAGGGCAAGGGCCAGTCCGTGGAAATCCAGGCCGGCGCCATCGAAGTCGTGGGTTGGGTGGATGACCCGGAGACCTACCCCATGCAGCCCAAGCGGCACACCATGGAGTACCTGCGCGAAGTGGCCCACCTCAGGCCGCGTACCAACGTCATCGGTGCGGCGACCCGCGTGCGGAACTGTCTGGCCCAGGCTACGCATCGTTTTTTCCACGAGCGCAGCTTCTACTGGATCCACACCCCCATCGTCACGGCCAGTGATGCCGAGGGCGCGGGGGAGATGTTCCGCGTTTCCACCCTCGACCTGGCCAACCTGCCGCGCACCGAGAGCGGCGACATAGACTTCAGCCAGGACTTCTTCGGCAAGGAGACCTTCCTGACGGTGTCGGGCCAGCTCAGCGTGGAGAACTACTGCCTGGCCATGACCCGGGTCTATACCTTCGGTCCCACTTTCCGGGCCGAGAACAGCAACACCAGCCGGCACCTGTCGGAATTCTGGATGATCGAGCCGGAGATCGCCTTTGCCGACCTGAATGATGACGCGGACCTGGCCGAGGAGTACCTGCGCTACATCTTCAAGGCGGTACTCGACGAGCGTGGCGACGACATGGCGTTCTTCGCCCAGCACGTGCAGAAGGACGCTGTCACCCGTCTGGAAGCCTTCGTCGAAAGCAGCTTCGAGCGCATGGAGTACAGCGAGGCCGTGACGGTACTGGAGAAGGCGAAGAAGAAGTTCGAGTTCCCCGTGTCCTGGGGCATGGACCTGCAGTCGGAACACGAGCGCTACCTGTGCGAGGATCTGTGCAAGCGCCCGGTGGTGGTCATGAACTACCCCAAGGACATCAAGGCCTTTTATATGCGTCTGAACGACGACGGGAAGACCGTGGCGGCCATGGATGTGCTGGCCCCGGGCATCGGCGAGATCATCGGCGGCAGCCAGCGCGAGGAGCGCCTGGATATCCTGGACGCGCGCATCGACGAAATGGGACTGCCGAAGGAGCACTACTGGTGGTATCGTGACCTCAGACGCTACGGCACCGTGCCCCACGCGGGCTTCGGTATGGGTTTCGAACGCGCCGTGAACTACACCACCGGCATCGCCAACATCCGGGACGTGATCCCCTTCCCGCGGGCGCCCAAGTCCGCGGAGTTCTAGGAGTCAGGCCATGGAATGGACCAAGGATCCGTACCGCATCAGTGACGACAAGGCGGAGCTGGACCTGTTCTTCGTCGTGCCGGCCCTGCAGCAGACCTACTGGGCCGGCACCCGCAGCCGCGAAGTCATCGAGGAGTGTGTCGCCAATTCCCTATGCTTCGGGCTGTACATGAACGATCGCCAGATCGGCTTCGCCCGCGCGGTCACAGACAAGTGCACTTTCGCCTGGGTGTGCGACGTCATCGTCCACACTGACCACCGCGGCATCGGGCTGGGGAAGTGGTTGATGGAATGCCTGGAGGCGCACCCGGACGTAAAGGACGTCACGCAGCAGCTATTGCGCACACGTGACGCCCACGGTTTGTACGAGCGCTTTGGCTATGTGGTATGCGATGCCATGGTGCGGCATCGGCAGGGGGAGTCGGATCTGTTCTGAGTCGCCCTGACGGGCCCTACGCCAGACTCTTCAACGCGTCTTCCTTCGTCTCATACACGGAGAAGATCTTCTCCAGTTGGGAGATGTAGAAGATGCTCAGCACCCGTTCCTTGACGTTGCACACCCGCATGCTCCCTTCGGCCGCCTTCAGGCTGTGGTATCCCGAGATGAGGATGCCCAGGCCGGTGGAGTTGATCCAGGGCACACTCTTGAGGTCCAGGATCACGTCCTTGTAGCCTTCCTCGATGATGCTCTTGATCTCGGCCTTGAACTCGTCATGGCTGGGGCCGCCCATGATCTTGCCCGACAGTTCCAAGATCATAATGTTGTCCGTAGGTACCCGTTTCATCTTCATGAACATGTCTCCCTCATGAACAGATCCAGTTGGCGTGGCCTAGACCACTGCGTTGTAGAGCCGACGCTTGATCTTCTTGGTGGGCGTCTTCTCGAATTCATCATACAAAACCTTCAAGCGGCTGATCTGGCAATAGCCGGGCAGCTTTGAATTGAGACTCTTGCGATTATTCTCCATCAGGTTTTCCACCTGGGTGCCGCGCAGGCAGGCCCGATCCACCGACTCCAGATCGGGGTAGACCAGGGCCACCAGCCTGCCGTCGTTCTCGATGATCAGTGATTCCTCGACGCAGGGCATGTTGTTGAGCTGGGACTCGATCTCCTCGGGGTAGACGTTCTGCCCCGAGGCCGTGAGGATCATGTTCTTGGAGCGGCCCGTCAAGTAGAGGTAGCCCTCGTCGTCCAACCGGCCGATGTCGCCGGTGTGCAACCAGCCGTCGGCGTCGATGGTCGCGGCCGTGGCCTCCTCGTCGTTGTA
>QNDV01000054.1 GCA_003646045.1 bacterium | reverse complement strand
CGTATTCCTTGAACCGCTCCTTGATGGAACGACTGAGGGCCTCGACTTCCGTACCGGCGCCACCGGAGGACGACAGGGGCTTCTCCACCAGGAGCTCCAGGGAGGCGATGAGATACCCTCCCGTCCCGGAGATATCGGCCACGTGCACCCGCGCCACGCCTTCCACCAGGACCTTCAGGGTCTCGTCGGGTGTGCGGATGATCTGCAGGACCTTGATCACCGTGCCCACGGTAAAGAGATCGTCCGCCGCGGGATCCTCGGTTTCGGGTTCACGCTGGGCGATGACACACAGGTATTTGTCCTGGTCCATGGCGGCTTCCACCGCGCCTACGGATGCGGGACGCCCCACCAGCAGAGGTGTGACCATGGACGGAAAAACCACGACGTCGCGAAGTGGCAGCAGGGGCAATTCCCCGGGCAGGTCGTGGACATTGCCATCGGGAGAGGGGACGCTGAACGAGGGGGTCATGTTTCTCCGGTAACCGCCATGCCGGGACGTATGCCGGACGGGTACTCGTCCGATCCAGGCTGCGGATGCGGTCAGGGTTGACTGGGGATCAGGCTTCCTTGAGATCTGCCGGCGGATCACCCAGTACGAGAGTCGGCGCGGTCCTGTTTTCGACCGTCTCGCGGGTGATGATAACCTTCCGCACGTTGTCCTGGGAAGGAATCTTGAACATGGTGTCCCGCATGACGTTTTCCAGGATGGAACGCAGCCCGCGGGCGCCGGTCTTACGGGTAATAGCCAGGTCCGCGGCCGCATCCAGGGCACCCGGCTCGAAGATCAGTTCCACGTTTTCCATGCCCAGCAGCTTCTGGTACTGCTTGGTCAGGGCATTACGCGGCTCGGTGAGAATCCGTACCATGGCCCCGGCGTCAAGTTCGTGCATGTGGGTCAAAACGGGCAGTCGCCCGACTAGCTCGGGAATCAATCCGAACTGCATCAGGTCCTGGTTTTCCACCAGGCCGAGGAACTCGTCCCGCTGAACCTCATTATTACCCTGCTCCGTCTCGCGGGCAAATCCCAGTACGTTGCGTCCGACCCGGCGCTGGATGATCTTCTCCAGACCCTGGAAAGCACCGCCGCAGATGAACAGGATATTCTTGGTGTTCACCTCGAGGTACTTCTGCTGGGGGTGCTTGCGTCCTCCCTGGGGAGGAACATTGGCGACGGTCCCTTCGAGAATCTTCAACAGGGCCTGCTGTACGCCCTCGCCCGAAACGTCCCGGGTGATGGACGGATTACCGCTCTTGCGCCCGATCTTGTCCAGTTCGTCCACGTAGACGATGCCATGTTCGGCAGCGGGAATGTTGTAGTCCGCCGCCTGCAGCAGCCGCACCAGGATATTCTCCACGTCCTCGCCCACATACCCGGCCTCGGTCAGCGCGGTGGCATCGGCAATGGCGAAAGGGACGTTCAGGAAACTGGCCAGGGTCTGGGCCAACAGGGTCTTGCCCGTTCCCGTATTACCCAGCAGCAGGATGTTGCTCTTGTCGATCTCGACGCCGTCGCCGGACTTCTTCTGGTGTATCCGTTTGTAGTGGTTGTAGACGGCCACCGACAGGGAGATCTTGGCTTCGTCCTGGCCAATGACGTACTCGTCCAGGTAGTCGCGGATCTCCTGGGGCTTGGGGAACTGGGGCGGCGCCAGGCTGGTTTCCTCCAGCAGTTCGCCCTCCAGGATATCATTGCAGAGCTTGATGCACTCGCTGCAGATGTAGACGGACGACGGCCCCGCGACCAGTTTCGCCACTTCGTCCTGGCCTCGGGCACAGAACGAGCACTTGATCATCTGGGGGCTGCCGTTCTGGCGTCGCTTCATGCTCGATTCCCGACCTTCCGCCTACTTCTTCTTGTTCTTCTTGCCGTCGTCCACGGGCTCGATTTCGGTGCGACTCTCGATCACCTTGTCCACCAGACCGTAGGCCTGGGCCTCCTCGGCGGACATGAAGAAATCCCGGTCGCTGTCCTTGGCGATCTTCTCCCGATCCTGCCCCGTGTGCTTGGAGAGTATACCGTAGAGCTTGTCCCGGATGTTGAGGATCTCCCTGGTGTAGATCTCAAGCATCGCGGCCTGGCCCTGGCTGCCCCCCAACGGCTGGTGGATCATCACTCGCGCGTTCTTCAGGGCTGAACGCTTGCCGTCGGCACCGGCCGCCAGCAGGATCGCGCCCATGCTGGCTGCCTGGCCCATGCAGATTGTCACTACATCATTGGTAATGTACTGAATCGTGTCGTAGATGGCCAGACCGGCGGTAACGCTGCCGCCCGGACTGTTGATGTAGAGGTAGATGTCCCTTTCGGGGTCTTCCGCCTGCAGGAACAGCAACTGGGCGATGACCAGATTGGCAATATTATCGTCCACCGGCGAGCCCAGGAACACGATGCGGTCCTTGAGCAGGCGCGAGTAGATATCGTAGGCGCGTTCGCCGTGACTCGTCTGATCGACGACGACGGGGACAAGCATGGGGTCACTCCTTCTCGGCTAATACATCCGTGTCGGCAGGCACATCACTGATTTCCGCACGCGAAAGCAGGAAATCATAGGCCCGACGCTCGAGCAGGTCGAATTCGAGGCGTTCCCGCTGATCGCCACTGTTGACGAATTCACGGTACTTTTCAACCTCGAAACCATGCTCTGCCGCGATCTCCGCGATCTTGTCATCGACATCCGAGGCCTCGACCTTGATCTTCTCCTGGCGCCGTACCGCTTCCATCAGCAGCATACCCTGCAGGGCCTGCTCGGCGTGGGGCCGGCCGGTCTCCCGGTATTGGGCATCCTGCTCCGGCGAAGTGGGCTGTCCCGTCTGGGCGCTGCGACGATGCAATTCCTCCAGGCCCGAGTCCAGATAACGGTCCACCATGGATGGCGGTACCGACACCTCGTTACGCGCCACCAGTTCCAGCAGGGCCTGCTGGTCCATCTCGGAAGCCACCTGGCGTTCCAACTCCCGCTGCAGATCCCGGCGGATATCGGTTCGCAGCTCGAGTACGGTCTTGCCTTCCTCCACTGCCGCAGCAAAGGCATCGTCCACCTCGGGCAATATCTTGGCCGCCACTTCCTTGACCTTGCATCCGAAGGTCAGGGTCCGGCCCTTGAGTTCCTCGTTGGGGTGCTCGTCGGGGTAGACCACGTCGATGTCCCGCTCGTCACCGGCCCGGGCCGCGGCGAGGCCCTCGTTGAAGGCCGGCATGTTGCTCTCGGCACCGAGAACCAGTTCCTGGTCGGCAATGGTCCCGCCATCACCCATGCCCTGTGCATCCTCGCCCGGCACCAGGTCCACCTTCAGGCGATCACCCTCGGCGGCTGCCCGGTCCACGACCTGGAATTCGGCGCGGCTTTCGCGCAACCGTTCCACGACTTCGTCGACGTCCTTGTCCGCAACTTCGACAAGGCGGCGCTTCACGGGAAAACCGTCACAGTCTCCGACCGTGACCTCCGGCTTCACTTCCACCTTCAGGTCGAAAGTCAGGGGACCCTCGTCACCGAACTCGAAGTTTTCCAGGCTGGGGTCATTCAGGGGCACGAGCTTGTGTTCGAGAACAGCCGTGGTCCAGGCCTTGGGAATGAGCGCCTCGATGGTCTCGGCGCGCAGCAGGTCGCCGACCTCTTTTTCCACCACGGAGCGAGGCGTGCGCCCCTTGCGGAAACCCTGTTTCTGGTGACCCTTTACTGCCTTCTTCAAACGACCGGCATACTCGCTGTCATACACTTGGCGGGCCATTTCGACCTTCACCACGCGCTGCCAGGATTCGGGACTTTCGACGGTGGTCACGATCCCCGCCGGCTTGTTGGGTTGCATCTCGGCCATCGTCAGCTTCCTACCTCGTGTTCAGGACAGGGAACGCGGCGTACGCCGGATCCGGTAGCGTGGTGCGAGAGGGGGGACTCGAACCCCCACGGGTTTCCCCACAGGAACCTAAATCCTGCGCGTCTGCCAGTTCCGCCACTCCCGCAGGGAGCAAACAAAAGGGAGCGGATCCGCCAGGGCGATCCGCTCGCTGCCGCGGTTTGCGGCCGGGCCAATATAGCTCCGGCGGGCACCGGGGGTCAAGGTCGACCGGGATCACCCGGGAAACACTCTGAAGTCACTGCAGCTTACGGTAGATGGTGCGTGAAGCGATTCCCAGGACGTTGGCCGCGGTTTCCTTGTCGCCCCCCGTACTCTCGAGAGTGGCGCGAATCAACTGCATCTCCGCATCCCGCAGGGTCGTTCCCACCGGGATATTCAAGGCGTCGAATTTCTGGCGCCCGGTGACCACTGACCCCGGCAGATCTTCTAGTTGGATCATGTCCTGTTTCGCCAACACCACGGCCCGCTCCATGGCGTTTTCCAGTTCCCGCACGTTTCCCGGCCAGGCATGGCGGGTAATGGCCTCCAGTGCCTCCTGCGTGAATCCCCGCAGGTCCTTGCTGTTCTTCTCGTTGTATCTCTGCAGGAAGAAGTCCGCGAGCAGGACCACATCCTCGCCACGGAGCCGCAGGGCCGGCAGTTCGAGATTGATGACGTTCAGGCGGTAGAACAGGTCTTCGCGGAAACGGCCGTCGCTGACCATCTGCTCCAGATCGGCATTGGTAGCGGCTATGATCCGCACATCCACGACTATGGTCTGGTTGCCACCGAGGCGCTCGATGACTCCCTCCTGTAACACGCGCAGCAGTTTGACCTGGGTAGTGGGCGACATCTCTCCCACTTCATCCAGAAAGAGGGTACCGCCGTGGGCCGCCTCGAAACGACCCTTGCGTCGACCGGTAGCGCCGGTAAAGGCCCCCTTCTCGTAGCCGAACAGTTCCGCCTCCAACAGGTTTTCCGGCAGGGCAGCGCAGGATACCCGCACCATGGGGCGCTCGTCCCGCGGGCTCCAGGCGTGCAGGGCGGTGGCAAAGACCTCCTTGCCGGTGCCGCTCTCCCCCGTGATCAGGATGGTCGCCGTGCTATCGGCCACCTGCCGTGCCGTGGCCATCGCCGCCTGCATGACGCTGCTGCTGCCGATGATCCGGTTGCCGCCCTGCATCTGGCGCAACCGGCGCCGCAGGTGCTGGTTCTCGGCCCGCAGGCTCTGCTTTTCCAGGGCCTTGCGCACCACGTTGAGGGTGGTGGTTGTGGAGAAGGGCTTCTCGATGAAGTCGTAGGCTCCCTGCCTCATGGCGTCCACCGCCGTCTCGATGGTGCCATGCCCCGTGATGATCACGAACTCCGAGTCGGGCGAGACCACACGACCAGCCTTGAGCAATTCGACCCCGCCCATTTTCGGCATCTGCAGATCAGAAAGCACCAGGTGGATATCGTGCTGGCGCAGGCTGGCCAGGCCCTCCTCACCGTTTCCTGCCGTCAACACATCATAACCATTGCGGCCCAGCAACTTGCAGAGAGCGTGGCAGAGTTCGGGCTCATCATCCACAACCAGTATTGTGGCCATCGGTGCCTGCTCACCACGGTTGCCGGTGTTCTTGTTGTGCATGGATCCGGGTCCTTCCTGCCGTGGAACCTCAACTTGGGGCTGTGACAATTTGTCCGCGAATTGACGCATTGTCAACCACCTCATGGAAGGACCCGCAAAGGGACTTCAGTTTTCGCGGTGGAAAACCGATAACTGAAAGCCATGATGTCGTACGGAGGAATGGTATGATCCTCACTGAAACCGCTGCTACTGCGGTTGCCGCATTACCCCTGACCGGTTGCAGCGTGCTCGTCGCTGACGACGACCCGGTGTGCCGGGAAGTCGCCTCTGCCGCCCTGGCGGCCGCCGGTGCCGCGGTGGGGAGCGTCGACGACGGTCGCAAAGCGGTGCTGCAGATAGCGGCCCGGGTGCCGGATGTACTGGTTACCGACGTGGATATGCCGGAACTCGACGGCTTGGCCACAGCTGGTATCCTGCGTTGGGATTTCGGCCTGGTGACGCTGCCCATCGTCGCCTTGAGCGCCCAGCCCCCACCGGCAACCGAGTTGCTGGCCTGTGGAATCAATGCCTACCTCACCAAGCCGGTTACCGCCGAACAGTTGATCAGCGCCGTGAGCGCCTGTCTGACAGGTTTGAACCCGTCCGCGACCGGCGGTTCGGAAACCTCCGGCCGCGCCCCGGTCTTCGATGTGAACCAAGCGTTGACACGCATGGGTGGCCGCTGGGGACTTCTGGAGCGCCTGGTCGATGTCTTTCTCAACGACCACCGGGACAGCGGTCATCGTCTGTCCGCAGCCTTGATCGCCAACGACCTGCCAGCGGCCCGCCACCTGTGCCACACCCTGAGCGGGACCGGTGCCACGGTGGGCGCCGATCGCCTCCACCTGATTGCCCGGCGCCTCAGCCATAAACTTGACCGCCATATAAGACCCGAGCCCGCGCTGCTGTCGGAGTTGACAGCGGTCCTCGACTCCACGTTGGCAACCATGCACTCCTGGCGAAACAACTCCCGCTAACCCGGGCTCGCCCCCGGGTGCAGCCTGCCGAAAAGCCCCCGGCGGTTAGCCGTCTCCAGCAGGGTGTCGCGAAAATCCGGGTGGGCAATGGCAATGAGTGCCTCGGCACGCTGACGCACGTTCCGCCCCAGCATGTGTGCCACACCGTATTCCGTAATGACCACGTGCACATCGGCCCGGGTCAGCACGACCCCCGCACCGTGATCCAGATTCGGTACTATGCGCGAGATGGTTCCGCCGCCACTGGTGGAGGGCAGCGCCGTGATGGGCAGACCGCCCTTGCTCATGGCCGCGCCGCGCATGAAGTCGGCCTGGCCTCCGAATCCGCTGTAGATCTTCTCGCCGATGGAATCGGAGCAGACCTGTCCCGTCAGGTCCACCTGGATCGCCGCGTTCACCGCCACCATGTCGTCGTTGCGCGCGATATTCATCGGGTGGTTCACGTAGTCGGTGGGATGGAACTCGATCATGGCATTGTCGTGGGCGAAGTCGTAGACCTCGCGGGTACCCATGATGAATCCCGCCACGACCTTGCCCGGATGGAAGTTCTTGCGTTCCCCCGTGACCACACCCCGCTCCACCAGTCCGGGCAGGGCCTCGGTGAACATCTCGGTGTGCACGCCCAGGTCCCGCCGGTCCCCCAGATGCTCCAGCACCGCAGCGGGAATGGCTCCCAGCCCCAGCTGCAGACAGGCACCGTCACCGATGAGACCGGCGACGTGGCGACCGATGGTTCGTTCCACGTCGCTCGGCGGCGGCGGCCGGAACTCGTCGAGGTCCCGCTCCACTTCCACGAAGGTGTCGATCTTGGAGACATGGATGAAGCTGTCGCCCAGGGTGCGGGGCATGCGGCGGTTGACTTCCGCCACGATCACCCGCGCACTGAGGGCAGCCGGCTTGGTCACCCCCACCTCGATACCGAAACTGCAGAAGCCGTGCTCGTCGGGTGGGCTGACCACGATCAGGGCGCAGTCCAGTTCGAGCACGCCCCGCCGGAAGAGGCGGGACATCTCATGCAGGTGAACCGGCACGTAGTCGGCTCGACCCTCGTTCACCGCGTCGCGGGTATTGCTCCCGACAAAGCAGTCATTCAAGCGGAAATGCCCCGCCATGTCGGGACGCGTATAGGGCGCCTCGCCCAGGGTCAGGTGGTGGACGATCTCCACGTTCTCGAGTTCGGGCGCCCGGAGGGTCAGTGCCTCGATGAGGTCATGGGGAGCGGCACAACCGCTGCCCACGTAGATCCGCTGCCCGCTTTTCACGTCCGCAACCGCCTCAGCGGCGGAGCGAAGTCGATCGCGATAGATGGTCATCCAGCTCACTGTGTTGCTCCTTCGGTGGTGTCGCGGACGGCGGCAAGAGCAGGGTGGACGATGCGACCTGCACGCACATTGACACCACGGGCCAGGGCCGGATCCGACGCCAGGGCCGCTGCCACGCCTTGCCGCGCCATGGCGCTCACCAGAGGGAGCACCGCGTTGGCAACAGCGTAGGTGGCGGAACGGGCCACCAGGCTGGGCAGGTTGGGAACGCAGTAGTGGGTGACACCGTCCACCCGATAGGTCGGATCCGAGAGACTGGTCGGACGGCTGGTGGCGAAGCAGCCTCCCTGATCCACGGAAATATCGATGACCAGGCTGCGGTCCCGCAACAGGCCCACCATCTCCTTGCTCACCAGATGCGGTGTGCGCGCGCCGGGAGTGAGCACCGCCCCCACCACCACATCGGCGAAGGCCAGGACCTTGCGCAACGTGGCTTCGGTGGCCTGGAAGGTGGTAACTTGGCCGGGGAAGGCCCAGTCGATCTCCGTTATGCGGTCAAAGTCGCTGTCGAGCAGCGTAACCCTGGCGCCGATACCCACGCAGGCCCGCACGGCATGACGTCCCACCGTGCCGGCTCCGATCACTACCACCTCGGCCGGCGGCACCGCGGGCGCACCTCCGAGCAGGATGCCCAGTCCGCCATGGTCGGTCTGCAGATAACGTGCGGCGATCTGGGGCACCATGCGACCGGCGATCTGGCTCAGGGGCCGCAGTACCGGCAGGCTGCCCGCCTCGTCCTGGACCGTCGCCAGATCGATGGCGGTGCAATTGCGTTCCACCAGCAGATCCACCAGCTGGGGATCAGCCACCGCCAGGTGCAGCAGGGCCGCAACCACCTGGTCCTCGCGAACCAGTTCATACTCCTGGGGCACCAGGGGTCCCACGGCCAGTACCAGGTCGGCACGCCCCCACACCTCGGCTGCACTGTGGACCACCGTGGCACCGGCGGACTCGTATTGGGCATCGGCAAAGCCCGCCCCCACCCCGCAGCCGCGCTCGACAAAAATCCGGCTGCCCTGTGCCGCCAGCACTCCCACTGCCCGCGGCGGCAGCGCCGCCCGCCGTTCGTCCCGGAATCGCGCCCGGGGAATCCCGATGATCATGTCCTCCACCTTCCACTGCCTACCGAATCGGAACCCGGATGATACACCGCCCGCGTTCATGAAAAAAGGCCGGCCTGCACAAGCAGGCCGGCCCGGACTTTCACGGTTGGTTACTCACGATATCACCGGCTAATCGCCGTTCTTCACGAAGTCGTAACCCTTGCGGAACGCCTTCATGTTCATGTCTATCAGACTCTGTTTCTTGATCACCGCACGCAGGGTGGACTCGGCGAATTCGGGCGTAAAGGCACCGGTCGCCGCCACCATGGCCCCCAGGACAACCACGTTGGCCACCTTGGGCGTGCCCACCTCGTCCGCCATGTCGCTGGCGGGGATCATGATGGCCCGCAAGCGGTCCGTATCCGGCTTGCCTGCCACCACCGAGGTGTCCACGATGATGATGCCGCCGTCCACGACGTCCTGCTCGAAGGCGTCGAGTGACGGCTGGTTCATCACCACCAGCAGATTGGGATGATCCACCAGCGGCGAACCGATACGGTCATTCGACAGGTTCACCGAACAGTTGGCGGTGCCTCCGCGCATTTCCGGTCCGTAGGCCGGGAACCAGCTGACCTGTTGGCCGGCCCGCATGCCGATCTGGGACAGGAACAGGCCCAGGGTCAGGATGCCCTGGCCGCCGAAGCCCGCAAACTTGCAGTTCAGGTCCTGCTCCAGTGCCACCTTTTCGTCGTCGCCGTCCAGGGCGCTCTTCATGCGATCCAGGTAGGCGTTGACCTTGGCGGGCTCGAAAGGATCCGAACGCCGGTCCCACGCGCCCTCGTCCACCTGGTCACTGATGTCCTTCAGGACGCCCAGCGGGAAGACCTTCGTCATATCTTCCATCAGCCAGTCGCGGGCTGCCACCGGGTCCATCTTCCATCCGGTGGGACACGTACTGAGGACTTCGACGAAGCTGTAGCCCTTGCCTTCCTTCTGGATCCGCAGAGCCTTGTGGATGGCCTTGCGCGCCTTCATGATCTGTTTGCTGTCGCCGATGGCCACCCGCTCGATGTAGGTGGGCGCCGGCAGGGTGGCCAGCATCTCGGCCATGCGGAT
>QNDV01000053.1 GCA_003646045.1 bacterium | reverse complement strand
TCCACCTCGACCCCGGCCAGGAAACGTTCCAGCTCCCGGGCAGCATCACCAGCCTGCTCCTGGGCGGCGGTCACCTGGGTCAGTATCTCCTCCAAGCGGGTGCTGGACTCCGCCGGAATGGACAACCGGCCAGCGGCCTGTCCCAGCAGACTCACGGCGCTGGGCTCACCATCAGCCAGTTCCAGGCGGGCGGAGGCCGCCGCTTCCAGCAGCCCCCGGGCATTCCTTCCCAGAGCCAGTTGTTCGCGCAGAAGCGATTCCTCGGTGGGATCAAGAGCCGCTGCCACGAGTTCACGGTACTGGTACTCCCACATTTCCAGTTGTTGACGGGCGAAGTCGGCTTCCTGCCGCCGGTCATCCCGCACCCTCAGGAGTTCACGCCAGGAAGCCAGTGCCCCGGCCAACTCGGCCCGCTGCTCTTTCAGATCCAGCGCCCGGTCCAGGAAATCCACGGCGAAATGGGTGCGTCCCAGTTCCCGCTGCTGGTCCTGGCTTTGGACAACCACGAGCTGCCCACCGAATTCCTGCAACAGGGAAAGTGAGGATACCAAACCATTGATGAGAACCCGCCCCCGGCCCTCACGCCGCAACTCCCGGCGCAACACCAGGATGCAATCTTCTGCCAGACGCAGTCCAGCGCGTCGGACAGCCTCACAAAGCAGGGGACGTTCCGTCAGATCGAAGACACCCTCGACGAAGGCCATTTCCTCGCCCCGCCGGATCTGATCCCGTTCCCCCCGACCGCCGCCCAGCAGGGCCAGGGCACCGGCGATGAGTGATTTGCCGGCGCCGGTCTCACCGGTGAGCATGGTCAGGCCGGGGCCCAACTCCAGATTCACGTCCGCCGCCAGGGCCAGATTGCCCACTCGCAGATGGCGCAGCACCTACTTGCCTCCGCGGCGTGGCGTGCCGCCCCAGTGGAGTTTGTGTCGCATCACACGGTAGAAGTTGCTTTGGGGGAACTTGACGAGATTGACTTCCCGGTTGGCCAATCGGAAGGATATTCGATCTCCATCGCAAAGCTCATTGGTCTTTTGTCCGTCAGCAGTTAGCACGGCCCCCTCGCCTGTTTCATGAAGAACCAATTCCACCAGGGTCTCATTGGAGATGACCAGGGGACGCATTCCCAGGGCATGGGGACAAATCGGCGCTATGAGCAGGCACGGAACGGCGGAATGGCAGATGGGACCACCGGCTGACAGGTTATAGGCAGTGGAGCCCGTAGGCGTGCTGACGACGATACCGTCTCCCAGGAATCGACCCAGCGAGTCGCCGTCGGTCCACAATTCCAGATCCAGGGCCCGGGGCAGCGTGCCCATGTTGACCACCAGGTCGTTCAGGGCACTGGCCTGGGCTATGCGCTCGTCTCCACGCCAGACCGAGCAGTAGACCCGCGACCGCGCCTCCAGGTGATAACCGCCGTCAAGCACGGCATCCAGGGCGGAATCCAGTTCTTCCAGGGGCACATCCGTCAGGTAACCCAGCGACCCCAGGTTCACGCCCAGCAGCGGGACTCCCGTAAGGCCCAGGACCCGCGCGGCGCGTAGCATGGTGCCGTCACCACCCAGGGCAACCACCATGTCCACCGCGGCCACCAGTGCCTCCGGCGCCAGGGACGGGGTGCCGTCCGGGATTACTCCGGCGAGGTCATGGGAAGCGATGGCCGTGACACCTGCGGCGTGGCAATGCCCGACTATCGTGGCAAGGGCTGCCGGCATTTCCGATTTGCTGGCGTTGCCGAAGAGGCCGAGCGCCCTGATGGGTGCCTTGCCGCCGGACGCGGTCATGACGCGCTCTGGGCTCGGGATCCCTCGGCGGGCCGCATGATCTCCGCCACGGTGCGTTCGACCCCGTCGGCATCAAGACCAATCGATGCCAGCAACTCGTCGCGCAGGGCGTGCTCCTGGAATTTATCGGGGATCCCCACCAGATGCACTTTCGGTCCGTCATTCGCTTGCCGGGACGCCCATTCGAGCACTCCGGCGCCGAACCCGCCGACCACGCTGTTCTCCTCGAGGGTCACCACGTGGCGGTGGCGTTCCCATACCGAGGCCAGAAGCTCCTCGTCCAGAGGCTTGATGAAACGCATATCCACGACTTCGACCGCCGTGCCTCGTGCCGCCAGGCGTCGGGCCGCTTCGACAGCCGGCTGAACCAGGGAGCCCACGGCCAGCAGACAGATATCGCCACCGGTCGCCAGGGTCTCGGCCTTGCCCACGGGCAGGGGCCTCGCCTCACCCTTCATTTCCACACCCAGACCGCTGCCCCGCGGATAACGCAGCGCCGCCGGGCCGTTTTCACAGGCCAGGGCCGTAGCCAGCATGTGGCGCAACTGATCCTCGTCGCGAGGCGCCATGACCACCATGCCAGGTACCATGCGCATGAAGGTGTAGTCGAATACTCCGTGGTGGGTGGGCCCGTCCTCACCCACTACTCCGCCCCGGTCCACGGCGAAAACCACCGGCAGATTCTGGAGGGCGACATCGTGGATCACCTGGACGAGCGCCCGCTGCAGGAAGGTGGAGTAGATGGCTACCACAGGTTTGCGACCGTCGCTGGCCAGGCCGGCGGCAAAAGTCACGGCGTGGCCCTCGGCAATACCCACATCGTGGAATCGCCCGGGGTGACGCTCACGCAGCAGGGACAGTCCGGTACCCGAAGGCATGGCTGCCGTGATGCCGTGGATTCTCTCGTCGCCATCGGCCAGGGCACATAGTGTCTCGCCAAAAACAGTGGTATAGGCAGGTACGGATGGCTTGACTACCTGGATGCCTTCGGCGCGATCGAACTTGCCCACGCCGTGGTACTTCTGGCCGTCCTCCTCGGCAAACCGGTAGCCCTTGCCCTTCTGGGTGATGATGTGCACCAGGATGGGCCCCTTGAGTTGCCTGACCGCCCGGAGGGTGCGGATCAACAAGGGCAGGTCGTGACCGTCGATGGGACCATAATAACGAAAGCCCAATTCCTCGAAAATTATGGTCGGCACTACCAGTTGCTTGAGGGCTTCCTTGACGCGACCGGCCAGGATCTGGGCCTTGCTGCCCTTGGGCAATTTCCCCAGCAGGTACCAGATCTCCGCCTCCAGGCGATTGTAGTGTTTGCCGCTGGTGATGCGCGTCAGGTACTTGGCGATGGCTCCCACGTTGGGCGAGATGCTCATCTTGTTGTCGTTGAGGATGACCGTCATGTCGGTCTGGAGCTGGCCCGCGTTGTTCAGCCCTTCATAGGACAGACCGCCGGTCAGGGCACCATCTCCGATCACCGCCAGCACGGAATGATCCTCGCCGCGAGCGTCGCGGGCGGCGGCATAGCCAACGGCTGCGCTGATGGAGGTGCTGGCGTGACCTACCCCGAACATGTCGTGGACACTTTCGGACTGTTTGGGGAAACCGGCCACTCCCCCCCTGCTGCGCAGGGACCGGAACCCGTCACGGCGGCCCGTGAGCAACTTGTGTCCGTAGGCCTGGTGTCCCACATCCCAGATGATCTTGTCGCGAGGGGTGGAGAAAACGCGATGCAGGGCGACCGTCAGTTCCACTACGCCCAGGCTCGCGCCCAGATGTCCGCCACTGCTGGCGACCGTGGCGATTATTTCCTCGCGCAACTCGGCGCAGAGGCTCTCCAACTGTTCCGCGGACAGCTCCTTGAGATCCTGGGGTCCATTTATCCCGGAAAGCAGCGTTTCCATGCACATCCCTTTCGGCGGCCGAGCCGGGGTGGCGCGCCGCCGTAGAAGACTAACGCGGCCCCGCCGCGAACGCCAGCGAGAACAGGCCCCCCAGGACCACCCCCACCGCCACATGCGCAGGGTGGTGGGAGCGCGGATCCAGCAACTCAGCCACCTGCCGTCGGGCAGGTGATGTCTGGGCGATGCTCGTCTGCAGCCTCAGCACCGCCCGTCGCTGCCTTTCGGCCAGACCGCTCAGCTTCACCGTGTCGTGGATCACGATGACTCCCATGACCACGGCGAACGAGGTCTCCGACGATTGCCAACCCGATCTGAGTATCGCCGAACTGAGCAAACAGCCGCACACCACGCCTGGCAGACTGGGTACGCCGCGCCCCTGGAACAGGGCTTCGGGCAGCGGCCTTCTCGCACTCAGGGAATAGACTACTGCCTTGAGTAACTGGGCCAGCAGACCACAGACAAAGACGATGAGCCAAATAGGCCAGGTAGCGTAGCCACTCATGACTTCAATGGTCCCGGTTCCACATCATGCTCCCCAGCGCCAACAACCGATCCCGGTGCGGCCCCGCCGGCAAGGCGGCATCCAGTTTGCGCAGGCCCCGTCGACCGTACCGGCGCGTTCGGTCCCGGGCCTTTTCCAGGCCCTCGACCCGCACCCAGGTCGCCTTGCCGCTGGCCTCGTCCTTGCCCACGCTCTTACCCAGTTGATCCTCGGTGGCGGTGAGATCCAGGATATCGTCGGCGCCCTGGAAAGCCAGGCCGAGATCGATGCCTGCGTCCTCCACGGCTTCCTGGCGGTGTCGCGGCGCTCCCGCCAGCAAGGCCCCCCCGGTCAGGGAAACGGCGATAAGCCGGGCGGTCTTGCGTAGATGGATGCGCCGCACCAGCGCCGCAGTCACCTCAATGCCCTCGGCTTCCAGGTCGTCCTGTTGGCCTCCCACCATACCCGCCGGTCCCACGGCCGCCACCACCCGGGCCACCAGATCACAGCCCAGGCGTCCACCGGCATCCGCCAGCAGACCGAAGGCCAGGGCGTGCAGGGCGTCTCCCGCCAGAATAGCGGTGGCTTCGTCATAGGCCACATGACAGGTGGGGCGCCCCCGTCGCAACACGTCGTCGTCCATGGCCGGCAGGTCGTCGTGGATCAGGGAATAGGTATGAAGCATCTCGAGGCTGCAGGCGGCACGCATTACTGCGGAGCGGTTTACCGGCGCACGCCTGCCACCACCCATTGCTTCGTACGCCCAGAGCATGAGCAGCGGTCGCAGGCGCTTGCCGCCGCCCAGGACACTGTGGGCCATGGCCTGCGCCAGGCGCTTCGGCACACCTTTCTGCGCCCGCAACGTCAGCCTCAGCTCGCGGTCCACCTCCCCCATCCCCTCTGCCATGCTGGATGAGAGTTCAGACGCCTCCATCGAGCCCCTCCCGAGCCACCATGGCTTCCCAGGTGTTCTCCAGCAGCATGGCTATGGTCATGGGACCAACCCCGCCAGGTACGGGTGTCAGAGCCGCCGCCCGACCCTTGACAGCGGCCGCGTCCACGTCCCCCACCAGGCGCGTGCCCTTGGGATGGGTGGGATCCGCGATGCGGTTGATGCCCACGTCCACCACCACCGCCCCGGCGGCGATATGCTCAGCACCCAGGAAGCGCGGTACACCCATGGCCGCGATGACAATATCCGCCCGTGACGTGGTCCCGGCCAGATCCCGGGTCCGCGAATGGCACAAGGTCACCGTCGCATCACCCATCGCCCCCTTGAGGCTCAAAAGCAGCGCCATGGGACGCCCCACGATGACACTGCGGCCCACCACTGCTACGTTCCGGCCCGCGGTGGGCAGATCGTAGTGGGCCAGCATGCGCAGGATGCCCTTGGGTGTGCAGGGTACGAAGCGTGGGTGCCCCGCCACCAGCCGTCCCAGGTTCTCCGGATGGAACCCGTCCACGTCCTTGTGCGGATCCACCGCCAGCAATACCGCTTCCTCGTCCAGACCGGCAGGCAGGGGTAACTGGACCAGGATACCGTCGATGGCGTCGTCGGCATTGAGTGTCTCGATGAGCTCGATCACCCGGAACTGGGGCGTATCCGCCGGCAGTTCGTGGGTGACATGATGGTAGCCCACCGTATCGCAGCCCTTGCCCTTGTGGCGCACATAGACTGCCGACGCGGGATCGTCCCCCACCAGCAGCACCGCGAGTCCGGGGCGCCGCGGTGCTGCGGCTACCTTTTCCTTGAGGTCCGCGAACACGATATCGCGGACGGCAATGCCCTTGAGAAGTCTGGTCTCCAACCCTGTTTCCTCCGTGCTAACGTGCGTAGGCCGTAGCCCGCGTCTCGCGGATCACCATGACCTTTATTTGTCCCGGGTATTCCAGTTCACCTTCGATACGCCGGGATACTTCCTCGGCCAGGACGGCCGCTTCCGCATCCGAGACACGGCCGTGATCAACGAGTACCCGGATCTCGCGTCCGGCCTGGATGGCGTACGACTTCTCTACGCCGTCGAAGGCTTCTGCTATCTGCTCCAGGTTCTCGAGTCGCTGGACATAGGTCTCCAGACTCTCGCGCCGGGCCCCCGGTCGCGATGCCGATATGGCGTCGGCGGCCGCGGTGATGAAGGTATACGGGGTGGTTGGCTCCACATCCTGGTGGTGCCCCTCCACGGCGTTGATCACCGCTTCGTCCTCGCCGAACTTGCGGCACATTCTCGCGCCGATCAGGGCGTGGGGCCCTTCGACCTCGTGGCTGGCGGCCTTGCCTATATCGTGCAGAAAACCGCAGCGCCGGGCCAGGCGTGGATCCAGTCCCAGTTCGCTGGCCACCACCGCCGCCACTGCCGCCACTTCCAGGGAATGCTTCAGCAGGTTTTGTCCGTACGAGGTGCGGTAATTGAGGCGTCCGATGTATGGATACAGATCCGACGCCACATTCTGCAGGCCCAACTCCAAACAGGTCTGCTCACCGATTTCGCGGATCCTGGCGTCCATCTCCCGGGCCGTCTTCTCGACGATCTCCTCGATCCGCGCCGGGTGGATGCGCCCGTCACCGACCAGAATGGCAAGGGATTGGCGGGCTACCTCCCGCCGAACCGGATCGAAGCCGGACACGAGCACTGCCCCGGGGGTATCGTCGATGATGACGTCCACTCCGGTGGCCTGTTCGAAAGCCCGGATGTTCCGACCCTCACGGCCGATGATCCGGCCTTTCATGTCGACGCTGGGCAGATCCACGACCGAAACCGTACTCTCCGCCACATGCTCCGATGCGTAGCGTTGGACGGCCAGGCTGATGATCTTCATGGCTTCGCGCTTGGCTGTTCGCTCGGTTTCCTCACGTATCTGCTGGATGCTCTTGGCTGCGGCCAGGCGGGCATCGCTCACCATTTCCTCCATGAGCTGCCGTCGCGCATTCTCCGCCGACATTCCCGCGACCTCCTCCAGGACCTGTCGCTGCTCCGTGAGCATACCGGCGATCTTGTCCTCGGAGACCGAGATCTCGGCCAGCTTCGAGCGCATATCCTCGTCCTGTCGGTCGAGGCGCTCCTCCTTCTGGTCAATGAAGGCTACCTTCTTGTCCAGATTGCCCTCGCGTACATCCAGATTCTCTACGCGTCGACGATTTTCGCTGCGGATCTGCTCGGTCTCCTTTTCAAAGCGCTGTCGGGCCGTGAAGAATTCCTCCTTGGCCTCCAGCCTGGCGTCCTGTACCAGGCGTATGGCCTTGTCGTGGGCCTCCCGCTCTTCCAATTCCCGGGTCTGGCGTTCCCGACCCGATCGTGCCCGGGCCTGCCATTGTTGTATAAACCAACCCAGGCCAAACAAAAAAACCGCGGCCGGGGCGTAGATGTACGCCTCTAGTTGCGGCATGACGGCTCCCTTCGGTTCTTATATCCGGAGGCTTGGGCAGGCGTGTCGTGGTGGCGGGAGGATGGTTCACCCCGCCCGGTCGTGTGCGTCGGAAGCAACTGAACCGTGTTGCCTCAGGTGGGTCTCCTATTCCGTCCTCCGGTCTTCCCCTGAGGGCGCGACCATTGTCCGGAAACTCCGGAGTCCCTTGCGTGAAGTGTTGGCTCACTTGTACGACACATCACGTGCCGGGCAGGGAATCACCACCGTTTCCACGGGGCACTTCGTCACCGACTTCCTGGGCCAGAAGTCCTGCGATCTGGACTGATCTGTCTTCCAGCGTCGCCACGGCTTCGAGCCGATTCTGCTGTTCACGCAGGAGTTCGTCGGCAATATTGACGGCCGCCAGAATGGCGACCTTGGCGGTTGAGGCAACGGCGGAACTCTTGGCGACCTCGCCCATGCGCTGGTCGACGAATGCCGCTACTCGGCGCACGTAATCCGGGTCGGCATCACCCTTGAGGGTGTATTCCCGTCCGAATATCGTGACTGTTACGCTTTCAGCTTGCACCTCGGACCGCTTTCCGTACCCTGGAGGAGAATCCCGGCTGCCCACGACCTGCGGCCGTGTGCCCCGGTCCCGTTAACCGAGAGCTTCCAGCTGTGCCAGTAGCCCTCCGACCTTGTCCTCGACTTCCTTCCGCTTCGCCTCGTACATCTCGCTGTCAGCGGCCTGCTGGCCGATTTCGGCAAGTTCTTGCTCCAGTCTCTGCTTGCGCTCTTCGAGCTCCTGGACCTGGGCGGCCAGATCGCCGCATCGCTCGTCCAAGCGTTGATTCTCACTGCGTAGACTCTTGATGAGTTCGACTGCTTCGAGAACCTTGGCCTCTAACGCATTGAGGTTGTTGTCCATGGCTTACCGCTCTCTTCCCTGATCCCGGTGCCTGATGCGACGGACCGATGTCAGTCCTGTGTTCGATGCTCGATCTTCAGACGGTCTGTCAACGCCTCTACGCACCGCGCAATGGCCCCGTCCACCGTCCTGCCTTTCAAGTTACCCTTGTCCGAACGGAACTTCAAGCGAATTCCATAGGCCCCCCGGCCCTCCGGAACGCCCTTTCCCCGATAGATATCAAAGAGTTCCACGTTCTCCAGGAGTGCTCCAGCCGTATCCCTGACCACGGCCGAAACCTCACCGAATGTCACTCCTTCCGGCACCAGCAGGGACAGGTCCCGTTTGACGGCGGGGAAGCGGGCAAAGTCCTCGTAGCGAAGCGGTACCGGAGTAAGATCAAGTGCGGTCAGCTCGATTTCGGCCACGGACAAGGGACAATCCAGATCTTTGGCCGCCAGGACCTCGGGGCGTACCCGGCCCGCGGTGCCCACTTGATGACCCTGCCCATCGAGTACACGCCACTGTCCTCCCGGCAGCAACCAGGCCTCGTCTCCGCCTGGCTCGAGGGTCAGCGAAATGCGCAACCGTTCCGAGAGGGCTTCCAGCGTCCCCTTGATCTGGAGCAGGTCCAGGGGTACCTCGTCGTATCCGTAGCCCTCTTCGCCTGCGATGCCTACCTGGAGGAACTCCGGCTCCCCCGGCAGGAGTTTGTCGTCCTGCCGGTCATCCGGCGCCACTTTCCGGGCGCCAGGACGATAGGCGCGGTTGATCTGGAAAAAGAGCAGTGGCGCCTCGGCTCCGGCGTTCAGATTGCGGCGGGCCACATCCAGCAGGGACGGCAGCAGACAGGTGCGCAGGGTGGTCTCACCGCCATGATGGGGATCGAGTACGGTCAGTACCCGCCGCCGCGGGTCGTCCTCGGCCAGTTGCAGGCCATCGAGTTCACCGGGCAGCTGGAAGGTGGAAGTAATCACCTCGTGGAAGCCGTGAGCGGCCAGCCAGGAGCGGCAGCGATCAAGGACCACGTGCCTGGTCTGGCGACGTCCGCCACCGGGCACACGAAAACCACCATCGCTGCTCAGTTTGTCCAGGCCCCAGCGACGGGCCAGTTCCTCGATGAGATCCGCTTCGGCCAGGATATCCCGCCTGAAGGTCGGTACCTCGACCATCATGTTGACCGCACTGGGTTTGCTGGATTGGGGATTGCCCATGGGCTGAACAGTCAGACCCAGGGACTGGAGCAGTTGGGCGGCCTCGTCCGTCGTGATACTCGTGCCGAGCAGCCGATTGACCTGCCACAGGCGCAAGGGTACCGCCGCCGGTGGCCGGCGGTCGGGATCGAAACGGTCCGTCCAGTCGGATATCACGTGGGCGTCCGCCAGTTCCTCGAAAAGGCTCAGGGCACGTCGGGCGGCCCGCTCCACCATGTCCCAGTCGGCACCCCGCTCGAAGCGATAACTCGACTCGCTGGCCAGTCCCAGGGCGCGTCCCGCCTGCCGCACCAGCAGGGGCGCGAAGAAGGCGCTCTCGAGCAGGATATCCGCGGTGCCTTCTTCGCGCCCCTGCTGGTGCGGCAGGCGGGACGCGCCCTGGG
>QNDV01000052.1 GCA_003646045.1 bacterium | reverse complement strand
CTGCGATTCGTGGGACAACCCGGCCCCCGGACCCGTGCCGCCCTGACGGAACAGGGACTGGACGATGTGACGGAAGTAACGGGATTCGTGGAACACGCCGACGCCATCGAGGCCTGCCAGCAGGCCGACGCCCTGTTGCTGGCCCTGGGCAGTGACGAGGGTGTACCCCGCGGCTGGCTGCCTTCCAAGCTTTTCGAGTACATAGCCTACCAGCGGCCCATCCTGGCCAATGTCGGGCACGGCGAGGCCCGCAGTCTTATCGAGTCGGCCGGTGCGGGCTGGGCCGCCGGCGATGACGAACCGGAGATCCTGCACGCTGCCCTGGACGACCTGTGGGCCCGGAAACAGGAAGCCCCGGACCAACCCATCGACTGGACCAATGACCCGCAGCAGGTGGCGGAACTGACCCAGCAGCGACTGGTCCTGCGTTGGGAACAGACCCTGGCCGACGCCCTGGACCGTGGCGGGCGGATATGAGCGGACGGAAATGAAATCACCGGCCGGCATTCTCTATGTCATCGACACCCTGCGGCGCGGCGGTACGGAACTGCAGCTGGCAGGCCTGATCGCCCGCCTGGACCGCAAACGCTTCAGCCCCCGCCTGATCACCCTGCGGGACCACGAGGTCGATGTGCTGCCTCCCGATTGTCCCCACCTCGAGCTGGGGATGGACAGCCTGGCTTCGGTCACCGGACTGGGAGCACTGAACCGACTGCGACGGGAACTGCGCACCCACGACATCCGGATCTGTCAGACCTTCTTCCAGGACGCCACCCTGATGGGCGGACTGGCCTCGGCCTGGGCCCGCACTCCGGTGCGCCTGGGCTCCTTCCGGGATCTGGGATTCTGGCGCACGCGACGGCAGGAGCTGGTGTTACGACCGTTGTATCGATCGTTGACGGGCTTCATCGCCAACAGTACCGCGGTGCGCGACCACTTCTGCAGCCACGACCACCTGGATCCGGCGCGGGTCACGGTAATTCCCAACGGCCTGGACACGGCGGCGATCCCGTTTCGGCCACCGCGTGCGGTACCGACAGTGGTGGGCATCGTGGGCAACCTCACCCGGCCCGTGAAACGCATCGACTTGTTCGTGGAGGCCGCGGGCCGGCTGGCCGCCGCCCATCCCGGGGTTCGCTGGGAGGTGGTCGGCGACGGCGGTCTGCGTCCGGCCCTGGAGGACCAGGCCCGCCGGTTGGGACTCGGAGACCGTCTGGTGTTCCGCGGACGCTGCCCCGACGTACCCGCGATCCTGGCCACCTGGGATGTGGGCGTACTGTGTTCGGACTCGGAGGGGTTTTCCAACGCCCTGCTGGAATACCTGCTGGCGGGTTGCGTCGCCGTGGCCACCGATGTGGGCGGCAACCGCGAAGCCGTCCAGCATGACCGCACCGGCCTGCTGGTGCCGACGGGGGACGCGCAGGCCTTGGCAGCTGCCGTGGATCGCTGCCTTGGCGACCACGCCCTGCGTACACGGCTTGCCGAAGCCGCCCGCACCGACGCCGTCTCCCGCTTCGACTGGAACACGTGCGTCGCCGCCCACGAGGACCTGTACCGGCGCCTGCTCGCCGACCACTGATCGACGTTCAGAACAGCACTTTCAGAACAATTCGGTAGGGTCCAACTTGCAGATACTGAACCGGTGTTTGCCGGAAGCCTCGCTCGGGATCCCGGCCACTTCCTCCACGTCGTACTTCATGTCCGGCCCGAAGAAGCGCGGGATCTGCTGCGCAAAGAAGGCGTGGGTGGCATCGCCATAGCCTTCGCCTGCCACCACGCGGATCAGGATCCTTTCGCGCACCTCCTGCACCAGCTGGGCCTGGGCCACGCCCGGAGCGTTGGCAATGAGGTAGATGGTCAGGGCAGCTCCAGAAACGATACTGCCCGCCGGTGTCAGCAGGAAGTCGGTAACCCGCCCGGCGGCCATTTCCATGCGCGGCAACCCGCGTCCACAGGTGCAGGCACCGCCTGCATGGGGCGCTCCCACATCCCCGATCTCGTAGCGGATGAAGGGCATGACCGGATTGGAAAGATCCGTCACCAGCAGACGCCCCTGCTCGCCGGGGGCCACCGGTCGACCATCCCGGGCAAACTCGACGTAGAGATGCTCGGCGCACAGATGCATGCCGTCATGGGCCTCGCACTCGCTGGCAATTACACCCGTCTCGCGTGATCCGTAGCGGTCGAACACCTTGCAGTCGAACACGCGCTCAATCACCGCACGGCGGTCCGGATCCAGGACCTCGGCCGAGGTGATCACAGCCCCGGGTCGATGCCAGTCGCCACCGGTCTCCTCCAGGAAGCGGGCATACAGGTAGAGGGAATTGGCATAGGCGATATAGACCACGGGTCGGAAGTCGAGCAACTCGTCGCGAAATTCGGCAAGCCGGTCGCGGGACAGTGACGAGGTGTCCAGGATGATGCGCCGCTCCAGGAATCGGCGCCTGAGCTGCCGTCGCCGGGACGCCTGGGCCGCCAGGTCGCGGGGATGCCCCCAGATGTAGGCCGCCTTGTCGCCGATATCCCAGCCGGTCCAGCGATCGTGCCTGATCGCCGCCGCCACCCGCGACGAGTCGCGGTCGGCGGTGCGCATGAAGTTCAGGGGCTCTCCGGTGGAACCACCGGTCTTGTCCCGCATCAGCTTCGACGTGTCCGCCGTGGTGTCGACCATGGCCTGGGCGTGCTCGCGGATATCCTGCTTGGTCAGCACCGGCAGTTCCGCCACCTGCTCCAGGGAGGTCAGGTCGCCCGGACCAAAACCCGCCGCGTCCAGGCGTCGACGCCAGAACGGGGAATTCCCGTAGGCATGGTCCAGGAGATGTTGCATCCGACCCAGTTGCAGGTCACGGATCTCGTCCTGGGTCCGCCACTGGGTTTGCTCCAGATCCGCCAGATGCCGCGGTACCGTATTGCGCTCCCACAGGCACTGCAGTGGAAACAACAGGTGCTTCGCAAACGCGCCTCCCGGGTCCATTACGAAGTCCTTTCCGCGGCGGTCGCCCCGTCGGGGATTGCCTTGCCTGCCAGGCAGGCGAAGATCTCCAGATAGGCGGATCCCATGGCCTCGAGAGTGTAGGGACAGGGGCCGGGCCGCGCTTCGTCCACCGACATGCCCACCTGCCGGGCCAGCGCCGCCGCGATGCCCTCCACATCACCTGCCGCCACGAGCTGTGCGCCACGTTGACCGTTGAGCGCTTCGGCCAGTCCGCCGACCCGCGAGGCGATGACGGGACAACCCAGGGACCAGGCTTCCAGCAGGGTGTAGGGCAGTCCCTCGTGATGCGAGGGCATGAGCAGCGTATCCAGGTGGGCCAGGAAGTCGAAAATGTCACGACGAAAGCCGTGAAAACGCACGCGCCCGGCCAATCCGGCGGCGTCGGCCTGGCGTCGCAGGTCGCTCTCCAGGGGGCCGGTCCCGATCACGTGCAGTGTCACCTGGGGCGGTACCTCGGGACGACCCAGGGCGGCGATGGCGAGGTCGATGCCCTTGACCGCGGTGACCCGACCCACAACCCCGACATTGAAATGGCCGGCGACCAGTTCCTCCGGCCGGCGGCAGGTATTGCGGTCCACCGGGTCAATGCCGTTGGGCACCGTGGTCCTGGCCAGTCCACGGTGCCGGTGTCCATAGAACCCGGCGATGTCATCGGTGACGTAGCACACGTGATCCACCTGGCGCCGGGTCAGCCACTGCTCCAGGGCAAAATTGAGTCGACTCTTGGCCCAATCCACCGGGCTGGACAGGGTGGCCTCGAGTTTGCCGTGCTCCGTCTTGACCAGTTTCCAGTCGCTGTCCCCGCGGGCCAGGGCGCACACCACCGTTGCCTTGTAGCCGTGGGCATGCACCACCTCCACCCGGTCGCCGTCGAGACGTGACCTGGCCTGTAACACCAGGTCCCGGTCGTAGCGATGGCGCCCCCGCAGGATCACCGGCTCGGTGCCGGACTCGCGCAGCCTGTCCGCCAGTTCCAGGTCGTGAAAAAGCAGGACGGTGGGACGCGGCAACCCGCTTCGCTGCACATATCGTATCAGGTCGAGGATATGACGTTCGACGCCGCCGAAGAGTTCACCCTGGGAACAGATCGCCAGTTTCAAAGCATGTCTCCGGACAACGGTTTGTACCCCATCGTAGCCCGCGGGCCGGGACTCATGATTGACCGGCCTTGTCGGCGAACCGCGTCAGGGCCTGCTCGATGAAAGGGACGAAGGCACGGGCCGCTTCCCGGTTGCCTTCACCGTTGGGATGGCTGTCCCGGCCGTCGCGGGAAGGATAGGCAGACCAGTCCGTCTCGCCGTGTCCGGTCAGGATGTCGTAGTGATCGAAGACCACGATATTGCCCGGACCGTGGTCAGCCAGCCAACCGTTCTGCGCGTCAACCAGCCAGGCATTGAAGGCCCGGGCCCACTCGGCCTGCCGGGGCCGGCCCGAGAACAGGGCCTTGATCTTCTGTTTCAGACCCACCGGCTTGGGTTCGGCCATGGGTGGCGCCGTGAAGGCCACGAAAAGCACCTCCGGGCGGGCGGCCAGCGATGGCAGCAGCGCGCGGTAGGCCGCCTTGGCATTGGCCACGGTCAATTCGCAGGAATCGGGATCACCGGGCTCCGTGCCCTCGCCAGTGAAGTCATTGTTGGGAAAGCACGACTTGAAAGCCACCACCTGGTTGGTCAGGCCCTCGGGCAACAGCTCATCCTGTCGACGGGTGCGTACGATGCGGTCCATGCCGTCGCGAAACTTGGCGTGCCAATGGCAGATATCCGTGTCCTCGCCGACAATCGAACCGTACGAGGCCTCGTTCACCGCTAAGCCCGCCGCCTCGAGGTCGGCCCGCAGGCCGCCGCCGTTGGGATGACTGACATAGATGCAGCGATCACCCGTATCGGCGTGGCCACCGTCATTGGGTCCGGGTGCGGCCAGCAACTGTCCGCCGCAGGAATGGTGGATGAAAAGAAACTGCACGGGCTTCTCCCCAGGGTCGGCGCCGGCTTCCGGTACCGGAATCACCACCGCGGCAAGGGCGGTCAGGACACTGATCGATACCATGGATCCGAAGGACATGGCACTCCCCATGACGCCGCCCTGGCGCGGCCGCTAACAATCTGTGACAACAGCATACCGGGAACATCATACCAAGGATCGTATCGCTGGCAAGGTAACGCGGCGGGGCCCACCCCGTCCACCGGCTACCCACCGGCTTGCCCACGGGAATTGTACACCGGGCTGCACACTGGACTTGCACACCTCGCCGAAAGGCGGCAGGCTCTGCCCCGAACACGCAGCCGCAGGAGGGACGACTTGAGCAGCACCGACACCAAGACCGCGGGCCAACTGGGCCTGTCGGCACTGCGCCCCTACCTGGACCTGCTGCGGGGGCAGGCCCGCGATTTGACCCTGGCCATGCTACTAATGTTGACGGCCACCGGCCTGGGCCTGGCCGTACCCCTGGCCGCCGGCAGGCTGGTGGACGCCCTGGGCGAAGGTGCCACCGCCGCAACCCGCGGTACCATCGTGCTGATGGCTGTTCTCCTGGTGGCCCAGTTGGTTGGCACGTTCTTTTTCGCGGTAGTATCGGCACGCCTGGGTATGCGCACGGTGACCCGCCTGCGCAAGCGCCTGTTCGCCCACCTGCTCGAACTGCCCGCCCTGTTTTTTACGGGTCAGCGGGCCGGTGACCTGTCCAGTCGGGTGACCAGTGATGTGGGCAGCATCCAGTATCTGCTCACCTCCGGCCTGGTCAGCCTGGTGCGAGCGGTCCTGACCCTGGCCGGGGCCCTGGTGCTCATGGTGGGCATCAACCCGCGCCTGACCGTGGTGGTGGTACTGCTCATCCCGGCCACGATCCTGCTGGTGCGGGTCTTTGGCCGGCGGCTCCAAAGCCTGTCGCGAACCATGTACGACGAGATGGGCCGTATCACCAGCCACGTCCAGGAGGCAGTGGCGGACATCCGGGGCCTGAAGGTATACAACAACCAGAATCACGAGAACCGGCGTTTCGCCCGACGCGTAGAGGGTTATCGTGATGCGGGCATCCGCCGCGCCTGGCTTTCGGCGGCACTCGAATCATCTATCCAGATCAGCTTGTGGATCTGCCTGATAGTTATTGTCGTCTACGGTTTCGCCATGGCTGCCCGGGGTGCTACCAGCAACGGCGAACTGGTGACCTTCCTGCTGCTCGCCTTCCGGGTCGCCATTCCACTCTCATCACTGACGGGCCTATTCGGGTCGGCACAGGGTGCGGTGGCTGCAGCCGGGCGCCTGGATGATATCTTCGCGCAACAGACCGAGCGGATGCCGGACGCCGCCGTTCCACCGCCGAAGCACGGCGCTGTGGCCGTGGCTCTGCGGAAAGTCAGCTTCGCCTATCCCGAATACCCCGCGGAATCCATTCTCTCGGGAGTGGACCTGGTCATACCGGCAGGCCAACGTCTGGGCATTGTGGGTGTGTCCGGTTCGGGCAAGACCACCCTCGTCGGCCTGGTGATGGGACTGTTCCGGCCCACCGGGGGTGAATTACGCCTGGACGATCGTCCCTACGTGGACTTCGAACTGGCCGACCTGCGCTCGCACATGGCTTTTGTGGCCCAGGAGCCCCTGTTGCACGATCTGAGCGTGGCCGAGAATATCCGCTTCGGACTGGAGGGCGCGGACCAGGAGGCGATCCGGGAAGCTGCTGCCCGGGCCGGTGTCCTGGACTTCGTCACCGACCTGCCCGCGGGCCTGGATTCGCCCTGCGGTGAGCGCGGCTCCCGCCTGAGCGGCGGCCAGCGGCAGCGTATCGCCCTGGCACGGGCTTTTCTGCGCGACCCAGGCATCCTCATCCTCGACGAGCCCACCAGCGCCCTGGATGCCGCCGCCGAGGATCACATCCGCCGCACCATGCGTGAACTCATGCATGGGAGAACAACCATTGTCATCAGCCACCGTTTTTCGCTGGTGCGGGACCTGGACCGGATCCTGGTGCTGGACTGCGGCGTGATTCTCGAAGATGGCACCCACGAGGAACTAATGGCCAATGAGAGCGTGTACCACCATCTGTACGGTCTCCAGGTTGAAGGGATCCCCAAGTAGCCATTTACCGGTAGTAAACTGTTGACGTTTGATGCTGTATCGGATATACTTTGAAAGCACTAGAAAAAGATCAGCAACGAGGGAGAAATTCAACCAGGGGAAGACTTGAGGGCGTAGCAACCCGCAGGGAGCTGGAGGAATGCATCATGAGTAAGAAGGTCTACGCGAAGCCGACGGTCGTGACACGCACTGTTGCCTTGGGTGTCTTCGGCAACTACAACAACGGTGGTGGTGGTGGCAAAGGCGGCGATGATTTCCCGCCGTTGCCCATTCGCATCGTGACGGATCAGAAGCTGCGTATGGAATAGATTTGCTTCGTGTGAAGCAATTGTTCGAGTAGCGTCAGAACAGAACATCCGGACCCTCGGCGGGGTCCGGATGTTTTGCTTTGCCAGGATGGCTTATGGTGCCCTTATTGCAAATCCGCGATCAAGCGCCGGAGGCCAATTCGGTTTCGATGACGCCATCAATCAGATCGAGTGACCGGAACAGGGCTATGCGGTGATGTCGTCGATGCTTCAGCGGCACCCAGAAATCCCGCCGCTCCTTCTCGTTGAGTTCATCCCAGTGGCGACTGATGAAACCCACCAGGGCACCGGTGGCCTCCAGATATCGAGCCAGGACATCGGTAAATGGCAATTCGGCCGCGGCATTGATGACCGCCTCGCTGCGGTCCATGAAATCCCCCGGCGGCTCGAGCGACGGCTGTGCGGGGTCAAGCTTGGCACTGAAGAATTTGACGGTAAAGTCGTCCCAATAGGCGATATGGGCCAGGGTCTCCTGGAAACTGAGGGCTCCCTCGGGTCCGTGGACTGCCAGCAGGTCCGAGGGCAAGGTAGTGATGCGGCGGCGCAGAATCCGATCCTCATCCAGAAGAGCGTCGGCCAGGGTTTGCCAGTGTTTCAATTCAGTCAATCACTTTCCGGCGAGTAGGGAAAGCTGAGCAACGTCCTTGTCCAACCCAGTATCAGGAATCTCTCGCCCCGTTGCAACTGTACATTGCATGATACTTTCGTGATGACTAGGATGTGCGCCGGAGGTTCACATGATTGTCGATGCAACGTGGCGCGGAATGTTCCGCTGCCTGGTGACCCTGCTGTTGTTGATGATGGCTACCGGCCAGGTGTCGGCAGGCACCGAAGTGTCCCGGGACCGCACGGGCCGCTGGGGCCTGGGCCTGGAAACGGGCCTGATGAAGCTCACCGGTGGTGATCGGGACTACAGCAACGTCGACCAGTTCGGGGCCATCCACCTGGACCGGCGCCTCAACGATGCCTGGAACCTCCAGTTCGCGTTCCGCTACGGCTACGTGCGCGCCGGCGTGGGCCAGCCCGGCCAGGATGCCGGCTGGAGCACCGACAGTGGCGCACCCTTCTACACCGTCATGTCACAACCCTCCGTGCGACTGCAGCGGATTTTTTCACCGGCTGCCACCCTGTCACCCTGGCTGGGAGCAGGGGTGGCCATAACCTCCTCGAAGGCCCTGGACAAGACCGGCGAGGAAGTGGGTACGATCCCGGTCGGCGAGCCCGCAGTGGGCTACGACACGTCGGGCAAACTGGTCGATCTGGAGGGTACGGAATTCACGATGACGGCGGCCGGGGGTCTGGCATGGACCCTGGGAGACAGCTGGAGCCTGGATCTGGGTGGGCGCGTCCACTGGCTGCCCGGCGTCGACCGCGACAACATCGGGCTGAGCTCCATCTGGGGGCCGGAGCACGTGGACGCCAACACCTTCAATGTCGAAGGTTTCGTGGGCTTCACGTTCTGGTTCAGCAGCGACGACAGCGATGCCGACGGCATACCCAACGCCTACGACGCCTGCCCGGAGTCCGCCGAGGATCCCGACGGGTTCGAGGACAATGACGGTTGTCCCGATACCGACAATGACGGCGACGGCGTACCCGACGCCACCGATGGTTGCCCGGATGTGGCCGAGGACCCCGATGGTTACCAGGACGACGATGGCTGTCCCGATATCGACAATGACGGGGACGGCATCCCCGACGACCGCGACTCCTGTCCCGACGTGGCCGAGGACCTGGACGGCTTTGAAGACCACGATGGCTGTCCCGAAGCCGACAACGACGGCGACGGTGTACCGGACAGCCAGGACAAGTGCGACCAGACGCCGGTCGGCAGCGAGGTTGATGCCGATGGCTGTGTCATCCTGGTCATTGCGCCTCCAGTCCCCGGCCTGGCTGTGGTTGCAGCCCTGCCCGTGCCCGGGCAGACCACGGTTCTCCCGGATATCTCCTTCAACGTTTCCAGCGCCAGACTGACAGCCACCTCCGCCGCCACCCTCGATGATCTGGCGCAGGCAATGAACGACCGTCCCGAAGCCGTGGTCGAGATCAGGGGCCATACCGACGCCTTGGGCGACGTCGAGGCCAACCGGGAACTCTCCACCCGCAGGGCCATGGCTGTCCGCGACGCCCTGATTGCCCGGGGCGTGGATCCGGGTCGGGTTCGCGCCGTCGGCTATGGCGAGGCTGTTCCCCGGGCCACCAACGACACCGCCGCCGGACGTGCCATGAACCGCCGCGTGGAGTTGCACCGTATCCGCTAGTGCCCCACACCAGCCCGGGCCAGGGCCGCCCGCAGCTGGGCCTCGGTCTGTCCCCCCACCATGTGGGCACGCACGATACCTTCACCATCGATCACCAGTCCCGTGGGAATACTCGTAGCCTTCAGCGCCAGGGCCGCATCACGTTCAGACACCGTGGCGATGGGAAAGGTGTACGGCTTGCCGGTCAGGAACTGGCGGATGGTCGCCGGCGCCTCGCTGCTGACAGCAAGAAAAGCCACCCCATCCCCGGCCAACTCCTTGTAGAGAGTCTCGATATGGGGCATTTCCCTGCGGCACGGAGGGCACCAGGTGGCCCAGACATCCAGGAAAAGAACCTTTCCCCGGTAGTCCGAGAGCCGGAATTCCCGGCCGTCCAGATCCCGGAAAGCCACATCCGGCGCCGGCCGGCCGGTCAGTGCCTCGGGGTTGGTCAAACGGTCCGGATGGTCCACCACCCGCACTCCCGCGGG
>QNDV01000051.1 GCA_003646045.1 bacterium | reverse complement strand
GCCTGTCTGGAGAATACGGTCAAGGTGGGGGCCGCATACCGGGAGTGGATGGAGAACGATACGGATCTTGATCCCCTGCGCGATCATCCACGTTTCAGGAAACTCGTGGCCAGTCTGGGCTAGGCGCAAATTCGTAGAGGGTTTTCTGGAAGTCCATGCTTTCGGTAGCGGTGAGGCGGGCGATGATCTGGAGCAGAAAACGGTCTTCGACACCGTGGGGGGCGTCCTTGGCATACTGTTTGATTTCGTCAGGCAGATCCTTGTCCCGTCCCAGGGCCAGGTGGGTGAGGATGAGTCCGCGCAGAGCCCCGGCATCGTTCCTGTCTGCGGCGAGCCTGGCCTGCAGAGCGGTTTCGGCGGCCATGAGGTCCGGCCCCCACAATTCAGTTGTGTCCGCGGTAGATGGTATCGTCGCCAGGAGCATCAAGAGGATTGCCAGGCTACCAGTCAGATGTACCCATTGCTGCGGCTGCATATGATTTCCCCCCATTCCAAATACAAGCTTCAGTAATGAGCCGGACTATATATGTCGTCCGCGCCTGGCATCAATGCATTTGGCTTATCAATGGGGCCGGCTGGCCACGAAAAACCCCGGCCGGAACGAATCCGGCCGGGGTCCTGCAATTACCGCGACGAGTCGCGGAAGACGCTATTTAAGCAACGTCATCTTATGCATCGAGGCATCGTTACCGGCCTGCACCCTGTAGAAGTACACGCCGGAGGCCACGCCCTTCGCGTTCCAGGCGATGGTCTGCGAGCCGGCCTCGTACTGCCGGTTCACCAGCGTCGCCACCTTGGAGCCGCGTACGTTGAAGATGTCGATCCTCACGTGGGCGGCCTTGGGCAGGTCGAACTTGATGGTCGTGATGGGGTTGAACGGGTTCGGGTAGTTCTGGTCCACCGCGAACAGGGCCGGGACGAATTTCTCGCCCAGAGCCAGGTCGCCGCCCGAGCCGCCCGCGGTCAGGCCGCGGAACTCGATCTCGTCGATGTACACGTCATCCCGGTTGCCGCTGGCGTCGCACATGAAGCGCAGCTTGGCATTGGTGGGATAGTTGTACGTGTTCGGGATCGTCACGGTCTTGTGGTAGAACACCCTGTTGTCGAAATCGGTGGACCGGGCCCAGGTCTCGATGGTCTGCCAGGAGGAACCATCGTAGTACTGGAGCCAGAAATCCTCCCTGGTGTTGTCCATGCTTTCGGCACGGAACCAGAAATCGACCTCCAGGTCCACGTACGCGCTCACATTCTGGCCCGCGGTGTGGTAGAAGGACGAACTCGTGCCGCTGTTGTCCTGGATGTCGGCCGCAGCACTGCCCTGGTGGGCATAGGTGCCGCCGGTGTAGCGGGAACAGTCCCCGCCACCGTCGGTGTAGCTGCCCCAGCCACTTTCGAAGTCGTCGTAGGTGATGGTCACCCAGTCGCCTCCGCCACCGGGATCGGTGACCGTGATGTAGTTGGTCTTGGTCTCACCGTCGGAGCCGTAGGCGTTGGATGCCGTCAGGCTCACGGTGTAGGTACCCGCGCTGGTGTAGCTGTGGCTCGGGTTCTGGGCACTGGAGGTGCCGCCGTCGCCGAAGGTCCAGCTCCAGCCCGTGGGCGCGTTGCTTGAGGCGTCGGTGAAACTGACCGCCAGGGGCGCCGTGCCGCTGGTGGGCGTACCACTGAAGGCCGCCACCGGCGCCGAACCGGCCGCGCCACCCGCGACGCTGATGTCGTCGAAGCCCATGCCATCGGTGGTGATGCCGTAGTTGTCGTACTGCTGGAACTTGACCACGAAGTTGCCGGTCAGGCTCAGCCCGTTGCTGGCCGCCAGGGCGTCCAGGTCCAGGTTGAACTCGTACCAGGTCTGGTTGGTGTAGCTCGCGCCGTTGAGGTCCTGGACCTTCACGAAGCTCGCGCCGCCGTTGTCCGAGAAGTACACGCCGTCCTGGGAGTGTGTCTCATCGCTGTAGTCGGTCCACCAGAAGTCCAGGTCCACCTGGGACTCGCCGGCCAGGTTCAGCTGCAGCCAGGCCTCGTTGAGGCTGTAGCTGCCGCCGTTAGTGTGGTCGTCCATGGCCAGCTGATAGCTGCCCGAGTGGGCGGTGTTGGCCGTGGTGACCTGGATGCGGCCCTCGGTGCCGAGGGTCGTCGACCAGTACTGGTCCAGCGAGCCGCTCTCGAAGCCCGTGCTGTAGGGCAGCGAAGCGTAGGTGTCACCCGGGTCGGTAACGGTGATGTAGTTGGTCTTGGTCTCACCGTCGGAACCGAAGGCGTTGGATGCCGTCAGGATCACGGTGTAGTCGCCCGCGCTGGTGTAGCTGTGGCTCGGGTTCTGGGCACTGGAGGTGCCGCCGTCGCCGAAGGTCCAGCTCCAGCCCGTGGGTGATTCGGTGGACTGGTCGGTGAAGTTCACGGCCAGGGGCATGACGCCGCTGGTGGGCGAACCGGTGAACGCTGCCACCGGCGGGTTCTCCACCGGGCCGCCACCGCCCACGGCTGCCTCGGCATCGATCATGCCGTAGCCGCTGTAGCGATCCCAGCCGCCGCCAGATTCGACACTGGTAACGTCCTGGGCCGTGTCCATGATCCGGTCACGGATCTGGGCGGTGGTCCAGCCGGGGTTCTGGCTCTTGATCAGGGCGCCCACGCCGGCCGCATAGGGCGTGGCGCAACTGGTGCCGTTGAAGAAACCACTGTAATTGCCCGGGTCGTAGCCGCCCGAACCCTGGATGTCGGTTGTCGGCAGGATGGTCGGGGCAATGATATCCACGGCACCGCCGGCGTCCTTGGTGTTCACGCCGTAGTTGGAGCCCCACCAGCGCTCTCCGTCGCAGGTCCAACCGTTGGGGTCGGTGCTGACGCCGGGGTTGCACTCGCTGGACAGGCTGGAGGAACGCTTGCGCTCGCCACAGGGCGAGGCCGCGCCCACACCCACCACGTAGGCGTTGATGGCCGGGTAACTGATGACGCTGGCGTTCTCGTTACCGGTGGCGGCGAAGATCGTGCAGCCGGCGTTGTACGCGTACTGGATGGCCGCGTCGGTAGCCGAGTCACTGCTGATGGCCGCGCCCAGGCTCATGCTGATCATGTCGGCGCCATTGTCCGCTGCGTAGTACAGGGCGTTGGTGATGGACGAGAAGTACATCGAACCAGCGTTGTTGGCCACCTTCAGGGGCATGATCGAGCTACCGCCCGCAATACCCACGGCGCCCAGGCCGTTGTTGGCGATGGCTGCCGCCACGCCGGCACAGGCCGTGCCATGACCGGCATTGGAGCTGTTGTCGTCGGGATTGCTGTCGTTATCGCCATAGTCGTAGCCCGTGACCTGGTTCAGGTCCGGGTGGCCCACATCAACACCGCTGTCGATGATGGCGATGACGATGCCCGACGAGCCGTAGCCCTGGCTGGCGTCCCACGCCGGCTTGGCATTGGCGTCGAAGCCGGGGGTACCCACGGTGTTGGGCTGGTCGTGCTCGTAGGTGCCGCCCCAGTCCAGGTCAGGCAACTGGGCCGTGTTGTTGTGGCCCCAGTTGTCGGCGAACATGGGATCGTTGGGAGTGGCGGCGGGGAAGGCGCGCCAGTCCGGCATGGCCGCGGCCACGTCGGGCAGCTGCTTCAACTCGGCGGCGAGGGCTTCCATGTCACCCGGCTCCACATGGAGCATGTACCACTCGGCATGACCGGTGGCGGCTTTCTCAACCCGCTTGGGGAAGATGAAGGGTCGGTCGATACGGCGCACGCCGGCCCGGGCGGCCAGGGCGTCCACGCTGGGCAGACCGAACCGCGCACCGGGAACCTCGGCACCGTAGTAGCGGGGCGCCGTGGTGACGGCCTTGGCGATATTGGGAGTGAGTCTGATGAGAACGCGATCGGGAGCGTAGGGGAGGACCTCTTCACCCTGAGTGGTGAATCCGTCCTGGACGGGCGAGAAAACGCGGTTCTGCTCGGCGGCTCCGGCGGCCAGGGCGGCCAGTATGAGCACGGTCAGCAGGGCAAAAAGAATGCGGCGAGACGTCATTCGTTTCTCCTCAGCGCTATTGGGTTGTTGTCAGATGTGGGCTCCCCGAAAAACACGGATGTGCCCACGCTAGTGAGTTCGGACCGGTCTCCTCGGGTGCTTGTCCATGGTTTGCGTAAAAGGCACGAACGTCGGGGCACTCTAGCAGGCTCTGCGCACTCTGATCAATACCATCTCTATAAATCCCGGCCATGGGATCAAATGTGATGTTTAGCTAGATTGACCGCGGTGCCGGTGAACACTACAATCGACGCTGTTCAGGGCCGATCAGCCGTTGGATTCCACCGGTTCCAGAAGACGGGATTGCACCAGATGCTTGCCAGCACTACGCCTTCCAGAGGGTACGGAGTTTCCGCCCGCAGGGACTGGACGGCCTTGTTACTGGTCCTCCTGCCGGCCCTTGGGCTGCGACTGTGGTTGGCCGCCAACAATGCTTTTCTCAGCGTTGATGCCGTTTTCTACCTGGACCAGACCGCCCGGCTGCTCAGCCAGGGGCAGTTGCCCCACAGCTGCTTTCCTCCGGGTTGGCCCCTGCTGGTGGCGGGGCCGGCCGTTTTTCTGGACGCGGGCGATCCGGCTATCCTGCTGCGGACGGCCCACTATGCCAACGCTGTGCTCGGCACCCTGTTCGCCCTGTTGACGTACCTGCTCATCAGGCCGCGCCTGGGGGCGTGGCCGGCCCTGGGTGCAGCCGCGCTGGTGGCGTTTCTTCCCGAGACCCTGGTGCTGTCCAAGACCGCGTTGTCGGAAATGTCGTACGCCTGTGCACTGTTGGGCGCCTGGCTGCTGGCACGTCGGCGCCTGGACTGGCGGGCGGGGCTTCTATTCGGTTTCGCCTACCTGATCAGGCCCGAGGCGCTGTTTGCGGCCACCGGCCTGGCTCTGTATCACTTCTGGCGCGAGCGCCGCGCCCCCTGGGCCTTCGGCTTCACCGTCCTCGCCTCTGTCGTGCCGTACGTGGTCTTTCTCAAGGTCACCTCCGGCGTCTTGAGTTTGAGCGGCAAGTCGGTAGCGATATCACTCAGTCTCGCGGCTCACCCGGGCCTGGATTATGTGGGTCTCGTGGTACGAAATCTGGGCATATTCCTGCCCCGGTTGCCGGGTCTCATCGGGTGGCCACTGGCACTCGCTGCGGTACTCGGCATGGTTGTGCGCAGGGGCCGCTGGCTCTGGATGCTGGCCCCCATGCTACCCATACCCTTTATCATCAATCCCATGGTGGTGCGGTTCTGGGCGCCTTACCTGCCGTTCCTGCTCCTGGCGGCCGGTGAGGGTTTGTGGTGGATCCTGCAGTGGCCGTTGCCGGGCCGTATCCGTATGCGCGGGGCGGTGCTGGGATTCATCTGTCTGGGGGGATTGGCCCTCGCGGTTACCGATGATTTTCCCTGGGTGATGCGAAACACCGAGGCTTACCACGGCCTGAAGGACGGGGGGCTCTGGCTGCGGGAACACGTGGAACCCGATACGGTGATCGCCGCCTACAAGCCGTACACCAGTTACTGGGCAGGGTGTGCCTTCATCAAGTATCCGGCAAACCTGCGGGCAGTGGAACTGGTGGCCTGGGCCCGGAATGGGGGCGCCGAGTACATGATCGTCAACGTGGGGGTGGTGCACAGTCTGGTCCCGGCCCTGGATCCCCTGTTGGCGAGCCCCCTGCCGCCGGATCTGCAGAAGCGCGTGACGCTGGTGCAACTACTGCGCTACGATGTCGTAAGCCACAACACCGCGATCTACCGGATCGAACGCTGAACCGTCAATCGCCCTTTATTTCAGATTCCGCCGTCACCCGGCAGATGGGAATGAGACCATGAAAGAGCGCCCCGGTGTCCTGAAATCCTGTCTGTTCGGATGTCTCGGTCTCTTTGGCCTTTTCGTGTTGTTCCTGGTCATCATGGCGGTCCTCGCCGGCATCAGCATGAAGGACAAGCGCCCCATGGACACGGTCCTGGCGCCGGAGGCATTGGCGCCGAAAGCGGTGATTGCGGACGCCGAGCTGTCGACCATTCATCCCGGACGGCTGATCCTGGATGTGAGCCAGGGTGAACTGATAATCAAACCCGCTCGTCCCGGCGAACAACTCAACGTCCGGGTGAAGTACGACGCCGAAGTACACGAGGTGGTGGAAAACTACGAGGTGGCGCCCGACTCGAGTTGGGTCTATGAACTGCGATTCCACCGCACCATGCCCGGCATGCAGGCCCTCTTCCGCCAGATCATGGCCGGCGGTGGCGATGCCAGTGTCGTGGTGCGTATTCCGGCGGATCTGCCGGTGGGTCTGGAGATCCGGCTGCGCCAGGGCGGGTTCGAGGCGGAACTGGGTGGGCTGTGGCTTACCCACGCCGACATAGATTACTCCCAGGGCGGCTTTGCCCTGGAATTCGACGAACCGGTGCGCGAGCCCATGGACCACCTGGTGATTCACGGCTCCATGGGAGGCTTCGGCGCCGCGGGACTGGGCAATGCCAGCCCCCGCTCGCTGGTGGTGGATTGTCGCATGGGTGGCGCGGATATAGGGCTCGACGGTGCCTGGCTACAGGACTGCGATATTCGCCTGAAGGTACGAATGGGGGGCATGGACGTGCGGGTGCCCGACAACGTCGTGGTCCAGGGCGTAGAAACACTGCCGGATGATCTGGAGTTGGCGCCGGGTGAAGTGCCCCTGCCGGTGCTCCGTTTTTCCATCGACCAGGAAATGGGTGAAATCGACGTACGATGAGTGCGCGCTAGTCCCGGTTGCCCATCGGCAACAGATGCGCCGCGGCGTATACGGCGCCGGCCAGCAGGACGATGGTGGCCCCCGCCGGCAGATCGGCCGAGTAGCTCAGGGCCAGGCCCAGGGTGGTGAAGGTCGCGCTCAGTGCCGCGGCCAGCACCATGGTGGGCCACAGCCGGTTGGTCCATAGCCCGGCCACCGAGGCGGGCAGGGTGATCAGGGCGATCACCATCACGATGCCCACCACGTAGACCAGGGTCACGATGGTCAGGGCGGTCAGGACCAGCAGCAGGGTGTAGAGCAGCCCCACCCGCACGCCGCGCAACTTCGCGAACTCCTCGTCGAAACAGATGGCCAGCAGCGGGTTGTAGAACAGCACGACCAGCACCAGGATCAGCAGGTCCAGTCCCACCAGCAGGCGCAGGGCCAGGGGATCCACCATGGCGATGTTGCCGAAGAGGTACGTCATGAGGTCGGCCTTGTAGCCGGGGGTCTGGAACAGGAACATGATTCCCGCGGCCATGCCCACCGCCCACAGGGCCGAGATTACCGCGTCCTCGCGGCCGCGACCCCGGTTGCGTACGACCCCGATCAGGACCGCGCCGAGGATGGCCGCCACCACCGCGCCATACAGGGGATGCAGCCAGTCCCAACCACGGGTGGTGCGCAGCCAGTACGCCGCGCCCATGCCGCCCACCACAGTGTGGGCCAGGCTGCCGGCGATGATGGTGATGCGCCGGGTCACCACGTAGGTTCCCACCACGCCGCACGCCACGCTGGACAGCAGGCCCGCGGCCAGGGCCTGGCGCAGGAAGGCGTGGGTCGCCAGGGCCTGGAGGAAATCACCCATGATGGTGCCCGTTGTCTTCAGGATCGTGGTCGGGACCATGGTCGGCGGCGAATCCGTGGCTGTGGTCGTGGCGCACCAGGGCCAGGCCGTTGTTGCCGCGGTAAAGGTCGGCCAAGGCACCGCTGATGGCGCTGGAATCGTGCTCATCCACCGCCCCGTTGACGCACAGGATCTTGTCCACGTATTGCGAGACCACGCCCACGTCGTGGGAAACCAGTACCACGGTCATGCGATCGTTGAGGCGGTTCAACAGTTCGAACAGGTCGTCCTGCACGCCGGGGTCGAGGCTGGCCGTGGGTTCGTCCAGCAGCAGCAGCCCCGGTTCGCAGGCCAGCGCCCTGGCGATGAGCACGCGCTGGCGCTGACCTCCCGACAGGTCGCTGAATCGACGCTTGGCCAGGTCCGCGGCGTTGGTCTCGGCCAAGGCCTGCTGTGCTCCGTCACGATCCTCGCTGCGGTAGGGACCTATGCTGCGGCCCGGACCCAGGCGGCCCATGAGTACGACATCGGTGACCGTCACGGGAAACCGTGGGTCCACGTGGGCGTGCTGGGGCATGTAGCCCACCTGCCTGCGGGCCTGTCGGGGCGACTGACCCATGATCCGCACATCGCCGCGGTCGGGACGCAGCAGACCGAGGACCAGTTTGAGCAACGTGGATTTGCCACCGCCGTTGGGCCCCACGATGGAGACGAAACTGCCGGCGTCGATGGTGACGTTCACATTGCGCAGTACCGGGTGGTGGCCATAGGCGAAATCGAGGTCACGGACCTCGATCACCGGTGTGTTTTCATTCGCCATGGAGGGCCTCCCGGATGGCCAGGGCCATGCGCAGCAGATTGGCGTCCACATCGGCCGCCAGGGGATCCAGAACCACCAACTCGACCTGTGCTTCGCGGGCTACGGCGCGAGCAGCGGACATGGATACCTGGGGCTGTGTGAAGACGGCACGGGCACCGGAGGCGGCCAGATGATCCAGGACCTCGGCGAGCTGGCGCGGTGAAGGGTCACCCTGGGCCGGTTCGAGGGAAACCTGGCGCAACCCGTAGGCGGATGCCAGGTAACCGAATGCCGGGTGCAACACGAAGAGTTCCCGGCCCCGGACCGGAGCCAGGATGGTGGCCATCTGCTCGTGTAGTGTGTCCAGTTCCACGGTCAGTTCGGCGGCGGCGGCGAGATAACGTTGGGTGTGGCGGGGGTCCTGGCGGCAGAGAGTTTCGACCATGACCAGGGCCTGGATCTTCAGCAGATGCGGGTCGAGCCAGACGTGGGGATCCTGGTGTTCGTGCCCGGCGTGCTCATCCATATCCGCCTCGGCAAGCCGGGGGATGTCCGCCGTAGTGTCGACAATTTTCATTTCCGGGCAGGTGGATTCCAGGCGCGGCAGCAGCTGGTTCTCCATGGGCACGCCCACCGCGAAGTAGACAAGGGCCCCGGACAAGCGGGCCACGTGCCTGGGCGTGGGGTCGAAGGAGTGGGGGGATTCACCGGGAGCCATGGCCGTGACCACCGTCACCAGTGAGCCGCCCAGGCGTTCTACCAGCCAGGCCTGCGGAGCGATGCTCACCGCCACGGGCACCGGCTCGGCGCAGGCCGTCGTCGCCAGCATCATCAGCAAACCCCGGAGCCACAGCTTCATGACGCCCCTCCACAGGTATCGCACACACCCAGCAGATGAACCTCGAAGGCGCCCTGTGCGATGGCGCGTCGGCAGTTGGCCGCTGGGCGGGGCGCTACCTCCAGCTCTGGCAGACACACGACCTTGCGGCATGACGTGCAGACGAAGTGGGGATGGGAAAGAACGCCGTGTTCCTGGCTTGCGGCCTCGAAGCGCCACACCGTGCCGCCCAGCTGGGTGCGTCGTACGAGGGTGGCCTTTTCCAGGTCGATGAGATTGCGGTAGAGGGTGGCACGGTTCCAGGTGTCGGTGCCCAGGGCAGCCACCACGTCGCCGTGGCTGACGGGTCGTTCGGCCCGGCGCAGGACCTGCAGCACGGCGATCCTGGCGCCGGTGGCGCGCAGTCCGGCGGCGTGGAGTTCGGAGCGGATGCTGTCGGTGTCGTGTTCGGCCATGACTCATTCCTGTCGTATGGAAACCGGAGTGCAGGTGCAATAGTAGTGCATTTAGGTGAAGTCGGCCAGCGGCGGGGAAAAGAAAGGCCCGACCGCCGTGACGGTCGGGCCATGTGGTCTGATCGATCGAATTCTACTTCATCAAGACCATTCGCCTGCTCTCCTCGAAGCCCGGAGCACTCAGACGGTACAGGTACACTCCCGACGCCACCTGGCTGCCGTTGTCGTCCCGGCCGTGCCAGGTCACGACGTGTTCGTCGGCGCCCAGGTTGCCGTTCACCAGGGTCCGCACCAGGCGGCCGCGCAGGTCGAAGACCTCCAGCTTCACCGCACCCGACCGGGTCAGGTTGAAGGCGATCCTCGTGGTGGGGTTGAACGGGTTGGGATAGTTGGCCTCCAGCCGCGCCGCTGCCGCGGGCACCTCATCCACTGCCGAAACCCGGGGAGAGAACCAGCCGATGTCGTCGAAATGCTGGATCGTCAGGTCGACCGTGTCGCTCAGGATCCCCGTGATGGCAGGCTCCATGAGCAGGCTGGGGTTGGCACTCACATCCCAGTGGGAGATGGACGATCCGCCCTGAGTGGGGTTCGGCGCGAAGATCTTGACCCGGCCCT
>QNDV01000050.1 GCA_003646045.1 bacterium | reverse complement strand
CCGGTCGCGGCGGGCGCACCTCTCCCGTCCAGTCGTAGAGGTCGGGGTCGATAACCACCGAGCGCAGGGCGGTCGCCGTGCTCTGCCCCCGGCGGCGCGCGGCGGCTCGGCCGTATATGTCCAGGCCCGCAACGGCCCGTCCCCAGGGATCGAGCAGTATCTTCCCCGCCGTGGCGTCGTGGTCCTCGCCGAACACCTTCCAGCCATAGACCTGACCGTGTCCGCAATCAGGCAGATGGACGTGCCACCAGTTGCCGGTGCGGTGTTGCGCCGGTGTCAGGTGAACTACCCGGTCGGCGGTGGCGGCAGTGGGCGATTCGAAAAGGACGAGATGGACCGAAGACGCACCGGGAGCGTGCAGGGAGAAGTTGGTGCCGTCGTCCGCGGGACTGGCTCCGGGTGGTGACGGGCGACCTCGTCCGGGGGCGGTTGTATCCAGGGTCATGGACGGCGTCCTTCCGGTGGTTACAGCTTTGATCGTCGCAGGATAGCCCGGATGACCGTCATCTGCCACGGCACAGTGACCAAATCCCTCAATTGACCGCTTCGGACGACGATAATTGCGATGAACGGAGGACTGTCTCCGGGAACCGGCTGCTGCGTGCGACCGGAACCGTGTCCGCAGGAGGACCCATGCTGCTCGAGACCATCACTGCTCTGGCCCAGGCGGGGCGTACCGCCCTGGCCGCGGTCCCGCCGGGGGGGGCGTGCGAGGTGTCGGTTTCCCAGTTGGACCAGGGGCAGCTCTCTTTTCCGTCCCTGGCGGTGCTGAGGATCAGCGGGCATCCCCTGAAGTTCATTCATGTCGGCGCTGATGGCGACCTGCGCGAGCACCTGCTGTCCATAGCCGATGTCGACGGCCGTCTGGCGGGGGCCCAGGTCCTGGCCGAGGACGTGCTGGAACAGGTTACCGAGTCCCTGTCTGCCCGTTACGCCCGCGGCCGGGTGGACCACCTGGCGTTGGCACCGGTATCCCTGGGTACGTGCGGTGTCCGTACTTTTGGTGTCCGTTGCCGGTCCGAACAGGGGCAACTCTTCCTGTTGGCCGATATACCCTCGCTGGCCGAGACCGAGCGCGAACGTGGCACCAAAGCTCTGCACCGTCTGGCCGACTCCTGCCTGCCGGCCCTCTGGAGAAACCAGACCGAACTGCCGGCCGCGGCAGCCGCCGGACTGGTGGACTACCTGTATCGCAGCGAGGCGGATGTCCATCTGTTCCTGCCGGTGGCCGACGGCAGGAAGGCAGAGAAAGCTGCGATCCTGATGGATGTGGTGGATGATCCCGCGGGGACGCGCCTGGAGTTCGCCGTGCCGGTGGATGCGGCCATGCGGGGTCGCCTCGCAGCCGGGGACACCCTGCAGGGGCGGGTCGGCCTGGACGACCGCTCCATCGAATTTTCCCTGGCCTGCCGCGGGTTGGGTGTCCATACCCTGGCTTCGGGTCTGCAGTTGGTGGGGGTGAGCAGCAGCCTGCCCGCGGATATCCACATCGTCCAGAGCCGGCGGTCGTTCCGGATTCCCATCACCGAGGATGTGGATGTGGAGATCGAGTCCGTGGACCCGGGTGTGGGAACGTTGACGGGGCAGTTGGTGGATCTCAGTTTCAACGGGGCCCGTCTGGTCTACACGCGTCCGGACCATGATGTCGCCCTTGCGGTAGGCGAGTCCATCCGCTGCCGGATGTATCTGCCGGATCCGTGCGGACCCGTGGAGATCACCGGTGTCATCCGGCGTACCGGGCGTTCCCTTGACGATGCGGCCCGTCCCTGCCTCGAGATCGGAATAGAATTCAGCGGCCCCGGTGCCAGGATCGCATCCGAGAACATCCGCCAGTTCGTTCTCAATCGGCAGCGCAACCAGCTCGCGAAGCGCGTGCAGGTGGCCCAGGTAGGCGACTGGTAGCACAACTCCTGGAACCCGCGCAGGTCCTTGCGCGTATGGGCTCGAACCCGGATCATTATAACCACTTCGTTCACGCCGCCACGCGATGGGCGCTGGCCAACCGGGCCCGCCGATGGCGTGTGGAGAAACGAGGACCGTCCCCGGGGCAGGAGGAAGCCATGCTCGATCTGAACAAGCTCAACGACCATTCGCGACAGTTCGCCCACCTGCTCTTTCGCGAATGGCCGGAATGGCTGCAGTACGCCCGATTCGACCCCTTCGAGGACTTCGAGAAGGAGGCGTTGCTGGTGGAGGTGCCGCGGCCGGTGGACGGCTCGCGCCACGGCCTGTTTATCACCACCAGCGAGTGGGAGATATCCATCGGTTTCGGCGAGAGCTTCCATACCCGTTTCGGAGCCGAAGGGGAACCCGGCGAACAGGATTTTCACGACGCGGCCCTGTCTTTCCTGCGGGAGTTCGTTGCCGAACAGGTGGTGGTGGCCACCGCCAGCGAGGATGGACAATGGCTGGGGGCCTGGAAAGTCGACCGCAGGCGTGAGGATCTTGACGCCCTGGAGGTGGAACCGGGAACCTCGTTGACTGTGCGTTCCTGGCTCGGGACTTTCGATCGCACCACCATACCGGACCTTGATCGGGGAACGGATACCACCTAGGCTATGGGCCGCGCCCGGCATGACGCCCGGCCGTTATACGACGTCGGAGCACCATGCCCCCGTACACCAATGCCCTGCTCATCGTCAATCCGGTATCGGGACAGGCCCGTGGCCTGCGCCTCGTGCAGCAGTTGCGCAAGTCTCTCGAAGCGCACGACGTGAAGTGTTCGGTACGAGTGACCCATGGCGAGGGAGATGCCGAACGCTGGGCATCCGGTGCGGCAGGGGACTCGAGTGACCTGATCGTGGTCATCGGCGGAGACGGTACGGTGGGTGAGGTGGTCGCCGGTCAGGCCCGGTGCGACGCGGAACAGAAGATCCCCGTGGCCGTGGTTCCGGTGGGTACGGCGAACGTGGTGGCCCTGGCCCTGGCCCTGCCCTGGTTGCCGGGCATGGCCATCGACAACATCCTTGCCGGCAGGGTGCTGGACTTCGATGTGGGGTACCTGCCGGATCTGGATCGCCACTTCTTCCTGATGGCGGCCATCGGCTATCCGGCCAAGGTCATCCAGGACTCGCCGCGGCGGCTCAAGAACCTCTTCGGGATATTCACCTACGCGGCGGCGGGTTTACGCAATGCCCTGAGCCTCGACGACGTGGGGATCTTCATCGAGGACGAAGAGGGCCGTACCCGTGAATTCCGCGGTAACACCATCCTGCTTTCGAACATCGGCAAGATCGGCGACATCAATCTGAAGGTGACGCCGGATACCAGTGCCCACGACGGGCGTTTCGATGTGACGGTGATCAGCAGTCGCTCGCTGTGGGACCTGATCACCGTGGTTTTCCGGATGCTCACCTGGCGCTATCGGCCCACTTCGCAATTGCACCATTTCCAGACCCGGCGGGTGGTGATCGCCACGGATCCGCCGGTGGCCGTCCAGATCGACGGCGAGGATATGGGCGTGACACCCCTGTCGGCGGAGGTTCGGCCCCACGGAGTGAAGTTCATCGTCGGTGGACGGTATAACCCCGCTGCGGAGAGCGGCGGCATCCTGCGGGATTTCAAGCTGACTGATGTGTGGCAACGGCGCCGGGTGCGGGAGAGTGGTACGGGCGGCGATTGACCGGTGACCTGCGGCTCCGTAATATCATGTGCCGGACGGAGCATCGAGAGGCGCAACAGACATCAGCATTTTGAATCAGCGCACCATCTCCATGACCGACCGACCCTCGGGGGGCATTCGCTCCCCGTTGTTTTTTTATGCCTGGGGAATTTCAGCCGGTCCGGGGTTCGCCCTTGTCGTGACGAACCAGGAATTTCAGTGGTGTGCGTACCGTGGCGCCGCCTGCGCCGGCAGCCGCAGCCATTTCGCAACGTAGACCGCTGGCGGTGCGCAGGGATTCGAGAGTGGCGGCCAGGGCACGGGCCACCGGGCGCTGGCGGCCCCAGTAGCCACAGGCATCATCCGGGTCCGCCGCGCCAGTGCCTACCAGCCAGGCTTCCTCATCCACCACCAATTGCAGCCCTGATACCGCCTCGTCCCCGTGTGGTCCCGGCACGATGGTCAATTCGCCACCGCAGCCTTTGACCGGCGCCGCACTGAGGATGCGGACCTGGCAGCCCCGTTCGCCGGCCGCGCGCAGGGCCGGGCCCAGTCGGGACGCCGTATCGGGGTCGGTTTGCAGGAATACCGTGTCGTGGGCCGATTCCAGCAGCCGGTGCGCCTGGGTCAGGCTCGACTCCAGGTCGGGCAGCAGGATCGGTACCGCCGAGGCCGGGGGACTCAGGTTTGCCAGTCCGGCCAGCACTTCCTCACGTCTCATCTTCAGGTGATCGACGATACCGGCCGTGAATACCGCAGGGTCCACCGGTTCGTAGAGTCGAGGGCGATCCTGGACGACACGAACGGCGCCGTGGCGCACGAGGGCAGCCATCACCTTGCCCAGATTGGCAGGGTCGCGACCGATATCCCGGGCGATGCGGTAGCCACTGGCCGGACCGCCGGTGGTGGCCCGCAATGTGCCGAGATAGACGTCGGCTTCAGTCTGGGTCAGACCCAGGTCGTGCAGGGCCTGGACCAATGCGGTGTCCCGGTGCATAGTCGGCCTCCAATGAAAAAACTGGCATGCTGAGCACGTCAGAGTCATAGATCAAGTAATTGTTGTCTTACGACAACCCTATACTCCACAACACGTGAAATCCTGTCAAGAGTGGATTCCCGAGGTTGGCGTGCCGCGTCGCCGTGACTATCCTTGGGCCGCCGCGCAACGAGCGCGCAGGAACGAATCGCTTCCAGGGGAGCTGTCATGGACATCCGCAATGTCGCCATTATCGCCCACGTCGACCACGGCAAGACCACGTTGGTGGATCAGATCCTCCGCCAGTGCGACGTCTTTCGCAAGGACCAGCAGGTCCAGGAGCGGGTGATGGATTCCCATGACCTGGAACGGGAGCGCGGCATCACCATCACTTCGAAGAATTTCGCGGTGACCTATCACGGTACGCGTATCAACCTCATCGATACCCCGGGCCACGCCGATTTCGGGGGCGAAGTCGAACGTGTCCTGAAAATGGCCGACGGCGTACTGCTGCTGGTGGACGCTTTCGAGGGGCCCATGCCCCAGACCAGATTCGTGCTGCAGAAGGCCATGCAACTGGATCTCAAGCCCGTGGTGGTGATCAACAAGGTGGATCGCCGGGGTGCCCGCCCGGACGAGGTGCTGGACGAGATCTTCAACCTCTTCGTGGAGCTGGAAGCCAGCGACGAGCAGCTGGACTTCAGGGGAGTGTATGCCGCCGGACGGGACGGCTGGGCCACCGCCGAACTGGAGGACGAGCGCAAGGACCTGTCGCCCCTGCTGGACATGATAGTGAACCACGTGCCGCCGCCGCCGCAGGTGGAGGGACCGCTACAGATGCTGGTGGCAGCCATGGATCACAGCGACTACGTGGGGCGCATCGGTGTGGGACGCGTGGTGCGGGGCAGCCTTCGCGTCAAGCAACCGGTGGTGCTGCTGAAACGAGACGGCAGTCAGATCCGGACCCAGGCCCGGCGGCTCTACGTATTCGACAATCTGGGTCGTACCGAGGTGCAGGAAGTGGGCTGCGGCGATATCTGTGCCGTGGTCGGCCTGGAGAGCGTGGATATCGGGGATACCCTGGCCGACGCCGACAATCCGGAACCGTTGCCCCTGATCGCCGTGGACGATCCCACCCTGACCATGAGTTTCATGCCCAACGACTCGCCCTTCTACGGCAAGGAGGGCAAGTACGTCACCAGCCGGCAGGTCCGCGAGCGTCTGTACCGGGGGGCCGAACGGGACGTGGCCCTCTGGGTGGAGGACACCGCCAGTGCCGACACGTTCAAGGTGTCCGGACGCGGAATCCTGCACCTTTCCATTCTCATGGAGAACATGCGGCGCGAAGGCTTCGAGTTCATGGTGGGGCAGCCCCAGGTCATCTTCAAGGAGATCGGCGGCAGGAAAGCCGAGCCGGTGGAAATACTGTCCGTGGACGTACCCGCCGATCTGGCCGGTACGGTGATCGAGTTCGCCGCCACGCGCCGGGGCGACATGATTGCCATGGAGCACAAGGACGAGAGGACACTGCTGGAATTCCACATTCCCAGCCGCGGGCTCATCGGGTTCCGCAGCCACATGCTGCGCGCCACCGCCGGCGAGATCGTCATGCACCACCGCTTCCACCAGTACGAGTATTTCAAGGGCTCCATTCCCGGTCGCACCACCGGCAGTATCATCTCCATGCACGGGGGCAGGGCCGTGGCTTTCGCCCTGGATGCCTTGCAGGACCGGGGCGTCTTCTTTATTGCGCCGGGGGACGAGCTCTACACCGGCCAGGTGGTCGGCGCGGCCAACAAGGATGAGGAAATCCTGATCAACGCCCAGAAGGCGAAACAGCTGAGCAATATGCGGGCATCGGGCACCGACCGGAAGATGAAGCTGGCCCCGCCGTTGAAGATGAGCATGGAAGAGTGCATGGAACACGTGAACAACGACGAGTACGTCGAGGTGACACCCCTGTCGATCCGTTTGCGCAAGTCGATCCTGGACGAGAACGAGCGCAAGAAGGCGGCCAAGCGGGCGCGGCTGTCCGGCGAAGGTGATTAACCCGGTCACGGAGGAATTCATGGTACTGTTGGAGTTCTCCCTTTATCCCACGGACAAGGGTGCGTCGGTGAGCGACTACGTGAAGCGCAACCTGGAGATCATCGATGACTGTGGCCTGCCCTACCGGCTGGGCCCCATGGGTACCACCCTCGAGGGGGAGTGGGACGAGGTCATGGCCGTGGTGAAGCAGTGCCGCGAGGCCATGGCCGTGGATTGCGAACGCATCGCCGTGCAGATCAAGATCGACGATCGCCAAGGGCACACCGGACGACTGGACGCCAAGGTGGAGACCCTGCGCGCCAAGACCGGGCGGGACCTGAGCACCTGAATCGATTGCGGAGGGTCGCCATGCCAATCAAGGCACCCGCGGACAGGGCATGAGGATCGACCTGGTCCCACCGTCCTGGGCCACGCATTTGCTGTCCGACCTCACGGATTGGCAGAAAGCACCCCTGCCGACAGCCGATTTGACCCCTTTCGACCTGCCGGACGATGTCTACTTCGAATACGCCTGGCAGGATGCCGACGGTGGCCGTCGCCCCGACCCCGACAACAACAATCCACGACTCAATCCCTGGTGGGAGTACGCGAGCAATCTCACCGGCCCGGAGTATCGGTCCGATCCGGATGCCGATACGGGTACTGCGGGGCCGCGCGGCCGCGTGTTGAGGCTCGAAGTCGAATCGCTCATCCTCGGCCAGCGGCGCCGGGTATTGATATACTCGCCACCGGGCCGGGCCGAATCCAGACTGCCGGTGGTGCTGTTCCAGGACGGCAAGGCCTTCTTCGGCTGGGGCAAGGTGCCCCAGGTCTACGACAGACTCCTGGATCGCGGGGAAGTGGCGCCGGCCCATCTTGTTTTTGTCCCGCCGACCGAGCGCACACCAGAGTACTTCTTCAACCCCGACTACCGGCGCTTCCTGGCCGACGAGTTGTTGCCCACGGTGGAGCAGCGGGTACATTGCGATGGCCGCCGCGTCGCCTGGGGTGCCAGCCTCGGAGGGCTACTCAGTGCTCAACTCGCCTGGGAGCGACGGGACCTGTTCCAGACGGTTGTGACCCAGTCTGGGGCCTTCCTGTTTTCGCCGGAGACACGCCGACAGTCCCCATTCGCGGGAGAAGAGTCTTTCCTGGCCCAGGTCAGACAGGGTGATCCCAGACCGCTGCGCTGGCACCTGGACTGTGGCACCCTGGAATGGCTGCTCGACAGCAACCAACGGCTGGTCGCCGCCCTGCGGGACGGCGGGGCCGATGTGACGTTCTCCCCGCGCAACGCCGGACACAACTGGATCAACTGGCGCAACGGACTGGCCATGGGCCTGCGTCGGGCATTGCCCGGGAACCCGGGTTGATCGTCGGACTTGAAAATCCCACTTCGCCACCGCACATTTGGCTCCGGGGGAGCCGCGACGCTGCGTGCGGCGGCCGCACAACCAGGTTCCGACGGGCCTGAAACATCCAACGACGAGGAAAAACCGCCATGCGTACGATCTCGACCCTGCTCACTTGTGCTCTCATCCTGGCCTGCGTCAGCGGCGCGGTAGCCAAGGACAAGGTCTATGGCGAAGGTGTCACCGGCACCGAGCTGGTAAAGGTAAGCGACCTGCTGGCCAGCCCCGACGACTATATCGGCAAGACTGTCCGGGTCAAGGGCACCGCCGTCGGCGTCTGCGCCCACCGCGGCTGCTGGGTCACCATCGCCGGTGACAAGGAAGGCGAGACCGTGCGGGTGAAGGTCAAGGACGGCGTCATCGTCTTCCCGGCCGACATCAAGGGCGATACCCTCATCGCCGAGGGCGTGTGGACGGCCAATGAGCTGACCATGGAACAGACCAAAAAGGTCTGCGCCGCCGAAGCCGAGAAGCACGGCGAGGAATTCGACGAGGACGAGGTCAGCAGCTGCATGACCTTGTACCAGATCACCGGCACCGGCGCCGTCGTCGTCGAATAGCGCCGTGCGGAAATTCCGGAAGATCTGCCGCACCCTGCACCGGGAGCTGGGTTTTCTCGCCGTGGGTTTGACCCTCGTGTATGCCATAAGTGGTATCGCGGTCAATCATGCCCACCACTGGGACGCCAACTACAGCCGTACCCTGGAGCAGTTCACCATCGAGGCGCCGGGTACGGGACCAACCGACCTGATCAAGCCGCTGGTCATGGAGCAGCTGGCCATCGAGGGACCCATCAAGAGTACCTGGCGGGCGGCGCCGGACCGGTTCCAGATCTTCCAGGACGGTGTCGAGTATGACGTCAACCTGGTCACGGGTGAAGTCGCTCAGCACGGTTTTGCCCGCCGTTCCCTGTTCTACGACCTGAACTTCATGCACCTGAACTCGGGCAAGGCACCCTGGACCGGCATCGCGGATGTCTATGCCGGCATACTCTGCGTGCTGTCGCTGACGGGGATCTGGCTGGTGCGTGGGGGCAAGGGCCTGAAGGGCCGGGGCGGCGTCATGATGGCCCTCGGCGTTGCATTGCCACTGATCTATGCCGTGGTGGCCAGGGCCGGCGGCTGAAAACGACCTGCATATGACAGGCGACGAACCCCCGGCCCGCAGGTCGGGGGTTCGTTGTTCCAGCGGGAAGCTAGTCCATATAGGGCATGGGCGGCGAGTATCCCAGCAAGCGGCCGTACACCGCCAGCGCACCCCGATGGTGGGCGGTGTGCTCGCTGATGGCCGCCACGATGGCTGCCCGGGGCTGTTCGCCCATGATCGGTCCCGCCGGCAGGGGTTGCATCATGTCCTCGTCCGACTTGGCGTCGAGCACCGCCGCCGCGTCGTCCACGGCCTTGGCCAGCAGGGCCACCGACTGGGCAAAGGAAGCGACCTCGCGCACCGCGGCATGCTGGGCGCCGAAGTCCATGTCGAAGCCCTCGGGGCGGAAGGCGCCCTCGATGAACCAGTTGATGGTCTGGGCGACGTGGGCCACGTGCTGGGCCACCGTGAACTGGCCGGGGGTGGGCGCGAAGCCCGAATCCTCTTCCTTGAAGACACTGATCGTACGGCTGAAGTACAGAAGCGTCAGCTTCAACGGCGCACTATACCTGGTGGCGGACATACCGGATCCCTCCTGGCGGAGCCATGGTTACGGTGGCGGCCGCCACTTGCGACCGCGACGGGATTCTAGCGCGTCACGGTCACCGTGTCACGGCTTCTTGACAGCCCTGCGCGCGGTGCTTGACGCGCCCCATCCGGCCACCTAGTTTGGCGGGACCGGGCCCCACCGTGTGCCCCAATTTCCACACCAGCGTGCGTTTCGGCAGGTGACAGCATGAGCGTGACCGTCGGTATCCGCCGGGAAGACAAGAACGAGTGGGAGCGCCGGGTTCCCCTGGTGCCTGCCGACGTGGTGACGTTGGCCGCCGACCACGATCTTGAATTCCTGGTCCAGCCTTCCCCCATCCGTGTCTTCAAGGACGACGAGTACGCCGCGGCCGGCGCCACCGTCACCGAGGATCTGTCACCGGCCAAGGTCGTGTTGGCGGTGAAAGAGATTCCCCTGACCGAGCTGCGGCCGGACCGCACCTACCTCTACTTCTCCCACGTGGTCAAGGGGCAGCCCTACAACATGCCCATGCTGCAGCACCTGCTGGACACGGGCGCCACCCTCATCGACTACGAGAAGATCGCCGACGAGCAGAACCGCCGTTTGATTTTTTTCAGTATCCACGCCGGTTATGCAGGCATGATCGAAAGTCTGGTCTGCCTGGGCCAGCGCCTT
>QNDV01000049.1 GCA_003646045.1 bacterium | reverse complement strand
TGGCAGCGACATTGACCTGGATGACTTTCTGGTGCTGCCCTTGACCACCTGGAGCGAACTCCACGGCAATGTCGCTGCCACTACAGACTATGCACGCACCGGTACCCACGGCCTCAGGGAGATCGGCGGCTCCGCCTACCCCCAGGTCTTCGGGACCCTCGCGGGCAGCGATGTGTGCATAAACGTGTGGTACCGCGAGGAGATGGCTACGGATACGAATTTCATGGCCCTGTTGCGCCTGTGGGACTCCGATACTTCCGTCCATTCCCATCACTGCATTGGCACCGGCGTGTGGACGGGTACGTCCACCACGGACTACAGCACACATACGGAGGGTTTTGCCTACACGGCTGCTGCCCTGCCGCGCACCTCCGGCTGGCGGCATCTGTCCATCGCGGCGGTGGGATCCTCCTGTGAACTCCTGGTCGACGGGACTTCGCTGGCCGTCCTTGACGTGCTGGATCCCGCCCTGATCAACCGCTTCTCAGTGGAGGGATATCGTGGTGGGACCGGCTATTTCGACGACGCCTATGTGCGTCGCCTTGCATTGCCGGAACCGACGACGGCAGTGGGGCCTGAGCTGGTCTCCGGGGCTGTCCTGCCGTCCGTTGACTCCATGGCCCGCCTGGAACAGAACGTACCCAACCCCCTGAATCCGGAGACCCTGATAGTCTTCACCCTGCCGCGGTCGCAGCCTGTCATGCTGCAGGTTGTCGACCTGCGCGGACGGGTGGTACGCACGCTGGTGAAAGGGCAAAGGGCCGAAGGCCGGAACCAGGTGACGTGGAATGGCCGGGACGACCACGGGACGCGGGCTGCCAGTGGTGTGTACTTCTACCGGCTGACCACGCCCGATCAGGTACTGAGCCGCAAACTCGTGCTGGTCAAGTAGCCGAGACCCGAAGGATTCCACCTGCCGGTGCGATCCGGGTCGGAAAAGGCGCCGATACAATTGGTAAGGGCGGTGACCCACGGGTGGGTCACCGCTCCTGTTTTCGGCATCCGTCCCGTTGACGTCCCCGCCACTCGGCGTTTCCTTTGGGGAACCAGAAATCTCCCGGGTTTTCCCTGTGAAAGAGCCTGTGCACAAAGATCTCCCTTTTTGCCCTCACCACCCACCAGGGCTGCGGTCTGCTCGTGGGTATCCAGGTCGTACTGTGGATCAGCGGCGGATTCGTCATGAGCGTGCAGTCCCTGGACAAGGTGTGTGGCGAGGATCGCATTGCCGCCGTGGTATCCCGTCCGCTACCGGCCGCAGGCGGACTACACGGCGACGATATGCAACTTGAGCGGAGACGGCACTTCGTACCGGTGTGGGCAAACAGGTCTTGACCGGTGGGGTTTCTGGTGGCTAGGCTCCTGGTTGTTCAAAATGATGGTGCTGTTCGCGGTTCCTAGTGGCAGGAAGACGCGTTTCAATAGGAGGTCTTGTCGTGAAACGAGCGAAAATCACACTGGTGATCACAATGGTGTCGGTGCTGGCCCTGGGCCTGGGTGCGACTGATTCCCGGGCTGGCCTCGGGTTGGGCGTGCATTACCTGAATACCGTGGGTGACATGAAGGACGCCGAGGGATTCGATTCGAGTGCCTTCGGATTCATAGGCGGGTTCTCGTTCGGCGCGTCCCTCATCAATTTCGAAGCCGACGTGGAATGGGTTCCCGACTACGCCTTCGGGAAGGACCTGTGGCAGCCGCAGGCCTACGCCTTCATCGGGACCTTCATCTACGGTGGTGTCGGCGTGGGGATCGGACATATCAACGGTGAGTGGCAGGACAATCCGTTCTATGCCCTGCGTGCGGGCGTCAAGGTGGCCATGCTGGACCTGTTCACATCGTACCGCTTCCAGAAATGGGATGCAGTGGAGGATTTTGAATCCGACGATCTGAACTCCCTGACTTTCGGAGCCATGTTCAAGTTCTAGTCTGCGGTTTGACGAGCGGTCCCGGGTTGTCGCCCGGGGCCGCAGTTCCCCGCTGGCGACAAGACAGCCGAACCCTGATATCGGGGAGCAGGCATGATCCACGCCGACACCATCACCCTTCACACCGCCGGCTTCAGTGAAGTCCGCAACCTGACCTCTGCCGTGCGCCGCATCCTGGGCGATTCGGGACTGGCAGAGGGCGTCTGTAACGTTTTCGCCATCGGCTCCACCGCCAGCATTACCACCATCGAGTTTGAGCCCGCCCTGGCCGCGGACATGACCGACGCCCTCGAGAAACTCTGGCCGCGGGACCTGCCCACCCGCCACGGCGATACCTGGGGCGACGACAACGGATTTTCCCATTTGCGGGCGTCGTTCATGGGCCCCAACATTGTGGTACCGGTGCACCGGGGCGAACTGGTCCTGGGCACCTGGCAGCAGATCGTCGTGATCGACCACGACAACGGGCCCCGCGAGCGCAGGGTCTTCGTGCAGATCGTGGGGGAGTGACCGCGCAACCCGTCGGAGGATGACGTCATGACCGGACCAGCCCTTTCCGCCCACTTCGCCTCGCGCAAGCCCTCGGTTATCCGGTTGGCCCAGATCGAACACGCCAAGCGCACCGATGGTGTGGCAGCCCTCAACGTGGCTATCGGCAACGTGTCGCTGCCCATGCATCCGGCCATGGCTGCGCGGCTGGCGACCATGGGCACCCCGGGCGGTGCTTTTGCCGACGGCGTAGTGAGTTACACGGCGACCTCGGGTACGGCCGAGTGCAACGCGGCGGTCCTGAACGTCATCGCCGCCAGTGGTGGCGACGTCACCAGCCTGCAGAGCACCATCACCAGCGGCGGCAGCCAGGCCATGGAACTGGTGGTGGTGGGTTGCTGCGGACCCGCCGGCAGCGACGAACGCCCCCTCCTGCTGGTGGATGCCGCCTATACCAACTACACGGCCTTCGCCGAACGCATGGGGCGGCGCACCGCGTCCATTACCCGCACCCTGGGTGATGACGGCCGCTTCTCCCTGCCCGACCTGGATACCATCACGGAGGTGGTGGAGCGCGAGAAGCCCGGCGCCCTGGTGGTCATCCCCTACGACAATCCCACGGGACAACTCTACACCCGGGAGCAGTTGGCGGATCTGGCGCGCATCTGCGTGGCCCACGACATGTGGATCATCAGCGACGAGGCCTACCGGGAGTTGCACTACGACGGGACGCCGCCGGTGAGCATCTGGAGCCTGACCGAGGACGAGGTGCCCGGCCTGACGGGTCGCCGCATCGGTATCGAAACCGCGAGCAAGGTCTGGAACGCCTGTGGTATCCGCATCGGCGCCCTGGTCACGGACAATCCGGATTTCCACGCGCGGGGTGTGGCCGAACAGACCGCGTCGCTTTGCTCAAGCGCCATCGGACAACATCTTTTTGCCGCCCTGGCCGATGAGAGCCACGCCGACCTGCAGGAGTGGTTCGCCGGACAACGCGGCTACTACCAGGCCATGCTGGAGGATTTGACCACCCGGGTGCGGGACCTGCTGCCGGGCGTCATCGTCTCCAGTCCCGATGCCTCCATCTACTCGGTAGTGGATCTGCGCGCGCTGGTGGACGAGAAGTTCGACGCCCTGGACTTCGTGCTGTACTGCGCGCAGCAGGGATCGGTGGAGATGGACGGCGAGCAGCGTACATTGCTCACCGCGCCCATGGCCGGTTTCTACAGTATGCCCGCGGGCGAGCCCAATCCCGGCCGCACCCAGTTGCGCATCGCCTACGTGGCGTCGCCCCCGGAAATGGCCCGTGTACCGGAACTGTTGGCAGGGTTGTTCGCGGCCTACCAGGCGCGTTAGAACGAATACCCGAAGGCAGCTCCTCCCATGGGCTGGAAGCCGTCCCTGGTCCAGGCGGGCGTGAAGGCCACGCGGTAGGTGAAACCGTAGTGGCCGATGAAGCGGTACCCGAAGAGACCGTTGCCAACCACCTGGCTTTCCTGGAGGTCGAGGTAGGTGTCTTCGGTGCCGGTTTCGTCGATATCCACGTAGGATCCACCCACGCCGATCTCCAGGAAATTGCGGTCCGATCCCAGGAGCCAGCTCACTCCGAAGGGCACCACCACGCCCTGGCGATACACGACACCGGTGGCGCCGATGCCCACGCGGATCGCCACCTTCTCGCCGATGATCTTCTCGAAGTTGGCCGAGACTTCCCCGCCGGTGCCGAAGAACTCGACGTACAGGGATGTTTCCTTGGCGTAGTACTGCTGGGCTGTGGCCGGGCCGGCCAGGGTTGCGGCGATGGCAAGGATGCCCATAACCAGTAGTGCTCTCATGATTCTTCCTCCGTGCCTTTGGCGGCCAGTTCGAAGGCGGCGGCCGCCTGTTCGGTGAGTGGTTCCTGCAGCAGGGCGAGAGCCACTTCAGGTGAAAAGGTGAAAGTATCAAGACCCGCTGCGGCCAGGTCAATGATGTCCTTCACCCGGCGCAGGCTGGCGGCCAGCAGGCGCACCGAAGTGTCACGTCCGGCCAGCATGGAACCCATGGTTCGCAGCACGGCGTGTCCATCCAGGCCTGCATCGTTGAGCCGACCCAGATACGGTGCCGCGTAGGCGACTCCCAGGGCAGCCGCGGCCAGCACCTGTCCGGGGGAGTAGACCGCCGTCAGGGTAACCCGGCAACCATCATCCACCAGTCGTTTTGCTGCTGCGAGACCCGTGGGCGTGGCCGGGATCTTGACGGCGATGTCGATTTCAGCGGTGGCCGCGGCCAGGGCCAGACCCCGCTCCACGAGTTGGTCGGCCTCCTCGCCCCAGGCCTGCAGGTGTATCTCCCTGGCGCCGGCGTCGCGGGCCTGCCCGGCCAGATCGGTCAACGTCGCCCGGTTGCATGACAGGTGAGCCTTCCGTAGCAGGAGCGGATTGGTGGTCACGCCGTGGAAAATTCCCGTGGGCAGGAGCTTTCGCCAGACAGCGGGCTCGGCCGAGTCCAGAAAAAGGCGGTAGGGGCGGGGTGCGGTGGCGGCCATGTCTGTTCTCCCAGGTCAGTCAAAAAGATTCAGCTGGTCATCGCTGTCGTCCCGTACGGCGGCGAGACAGTCGGGTTCGTCCCAATCCGGTCTGTTCACGCGCCGATCCACCGGGTGGGTCAGCAACAGATCCGTCGGCGCAGGCCGCAGCATGGCCGCCAGTTCGTCCAGACCTGCGGGTGGCAGTTCCAACCACCGGCCCCAGTCGGCTTCGGCCAGGATCACCGGCATGCGGTGGTGGATGGGCCGCATGACGCGGTTGGCCCGGGTGGTGAGGATGGCGCAGGTGCCGGTTTTCGGCTCTCCCGTGGCAGACTCGTCGGGTGTTTCCCACAAGCCGGCCAGGGCAAATACGCCGTGGTCCGGCTGACGGAACAACCAGGGCTGGACACCGCCGGGCCGCTGCTGCCATTCGTAGAACCCGTTGACGGGAATCAGGCAGCGGCGCCGGGCAAAGGCCTCGCGAAAAGTGGGCTTGTCCCGCACCGTTTCACAGCGCGCATTTATGGGAGCGGTTGTACGTTGGTCGGTCTGGCGCCATGACGGCTCCAGTCCCCACCGGAACATCCGCAACAGGCGCCCCGGCGACAGGGGGTTGGGCACCACGGCGGCCACCGCCTGGCTGGGCGCGATGTTGTAGCGCGGTTCCAGCTCGGGAATCATGTCGAGGTAGAATTTCTCGGCCAGCACATGGGGAGCCGAAGTCAGATTGATGCGTCCACACACAAGCGTCCCTTTCGTCGCCGACGTGGCAGACGACGGCGGTCCGGGGATGATAGTCATGTCGGGATTGGCTGGCCAGTGGGATCAGGTACCCGGGATCAGACGCCGATCAGCAGGCGTGCCACCGTGGCTTCGGTATCCGCGGCGGCCAGGTCGAGTTCCGACCACTCGTCCGCCGGCAGTTCGGCGCCGGTGGTGTCGTGGGTGATACGGACACGGGGAGCTTCCATGCGCAGGCCGGCGGACGTGACCACGGCCCGTTGGCCAGTGGACAGCACCACGTGGCTGCCCGGGGGGTACAGGCCCACGGCACGTTTCAGGGCGGTCACCGCCAGGGGAGAGTACGCACCACGATCACGCAGTATAATCTCGAAGGCGTCACGCGGGGTCAGGGCCTTCTTGTAGGGGCGGATGGCGGTTAGCGCCTCGAAGACATCGCACACATGTACGAGTTGGGTCAGCTCGCTGACATGCGAGGCGTAGGGCATACGCGGGTAACCGCCGCCGTCGTGGCGGCGATGGTGGCCCCAGGCGGTGGCCACGGCCAGGGGGCCGGCATCGCCGCTTTCGAGCAGCATGGCGGCCCCGATGGCCGGATGGGTTTCGATGATCCGGCGTTCCTCGCTGGCCAGTCGACCCGGTTTGAACAGCACTTCGGGCGGGATCTTGCCTTTGCCCACGTCGTGCAGCAGGCTGGCGGCCGACAGTTCGGCCAGGACCGAATCGGGGAGGCCAGCCTCGCGGCCCACCAGCACTGCGAGCATGGCCACGCGCACCGAGTGTCCCACGGTGTAGCTGTCGAAGTCCGGGTAATCCACCAGGGTCATGATATCCGTCAGATGGTTGGTGCTGGCCTTGACCAGGGACTCGCCGGCGCTGCGGGCCCCGTCGATGTCCAGCGTACGATCCCGGCCGGCGTTCTGGTGCGACTGTTCCACCGTATCGAAGAGCGAGCGGTAGACCGGCATCAACTCGGCGATATGATTCTTGCGCAAATGCTCGTCCGCCGCGTCGGTGAGGGTGTTCTCGTCGTGGTAGGGTGGATTGATGGTGATGTTGGAGAGGTCACGTTGCCTGAACAACTCCTGGGCCGCGGCCAGCGACGGCAGGCTCTCGCCGGTCTCGGCCGCCAGGACGAAGAAGGTCTTCAACTCCCGTGCCGACACCGCCGGCAGAATCGTGAATCCGCCGCCCTGGAGCAGTGAGGCAAAACGGGTCAGGCGGCTGCCGACGATCGTGGGGCCCACGAGGTACTTGCCCTCGTGGATCAGCTTGTCATCCACCACGCCAAGTACGAAGGCGTCAAGTTGCTTGCGCTCCAGCAGCGGTCCCAACAGGGCCTTGGCTTCCTGGGCGGCGGCCTCCACGTTGGGGTGGCCGACAAAGTACATGCGGCAGTGGCTGATGCCCCGCGCGAGGAGTGTCGCCAGATCCGAGAAGTTCTGCTTCATCAGGACCTCCCTGCCTTGCGGTGCGAGGATCCGTGGAGAGTCAGGGCGTGTGTGGCCGCGCGGCGGCAGGGCTTCGGCCAGGTGTGACGCACGAGCCATTGGCGCTCGTGGGCGATGCGGTCCAGCAGACCCTCGCTGGCCTCCAGGTGCCAGCTACCCAGGACCAGGATCGCCACGGGTACCCAGTCCAACAGGCGTTCCTCGGGTCCCAGGCGTTCGACCCGCTGCTTCACCTGACCCAGCAGGACGCGGGGCGGGGCGCCTCCTTCGTCGTCGGGGTTGTTCATCAGGACCGCTTTGTAGACGTCACAATGGGAGTCCCCGTAGGTACCGAGAACCCTGGCCAGCAAACCACCGGCGGTATCCTCGTCCGTGCGCATGAACCCTTCCTGCAGCCAGTGGCCGAAGTTCTCCCCCTCCGGTGTGCAGAGCAGGGCGGCGAACATGGGGTGCAGCACCGGGTCGGGTCTGAAGAATACATGCTTGTCGAAACTGGCCAGACGGAAGGAGGGCAGGTGTGCGAAGCGCGATGCCTCGGCGAGCATGCGTTCCGTGGGCAGGTCAGTTGCCAGCGACTGCATCATGGACAGGCCCTGCCTGCCCGCCTCCGGTTTGGTGCGCAGAAGGTCGATGACCAGGTGGGGCCAGGCACGGGCCAGCCGTTCCTCATCCCGGTCGACCAGGAACTGCCAATAGCCTGCGACGGCGTCGGAACCCAGGGTGCGGAAGGGATCCGCCAGACGCGGCAGTACTTCGTCCAGGATCTCCAGATCGGCCGTGGAGGCCAGATTGCGAGCTGTCTCCCGCAGGAAGTCCCGTTCCTCACCGGTCCGGACCCGCCCGATGGCGCTGCGTAGTCCGGCCAGCGCCTGCCGGGCAATATCCTCGGTGGTTCCCAGTCCCAGCAGGGACAGACAGACGGAGATCTCCTCGCGCACGTCACCGACGTCGGGCAGGGAACTGTCGCAGATCTCTTCCACTTCCGTGAAGGAGCGGCCCAGTTGTTCGATGGTCATCCCATAGGCCCGATCATCGTCCACACGTCGATCCTCGACACCGGGATCTTCGGCGCCGCGCACTTCGTCGGGGCCCTGCATGGCCGTCACCAGCAGGCGCAAGGCATCGCGGGCGGCGGCGTGGGTCAGGGCTTCGTGGGAATCGTCGAATAGCCGGTCGATACTGGCCAGGCTGCCGTCACGACGAATAATGCCGCGCACGGCGTCGGCGAGTCTGGTCGGTGTCCGGAGCAGGAGGTTCTCGATTTCCTTCCGGTCCCCCGGCGCACAGGTATCGGCTTTCCCGTCTTCCCTGCCCTGGGCCAGGAATGCCGTGAACATCTTCTCCAGGGTCTCGCGGGCCACGCGCGCGGGTTCGGCGTCGGCGCACATGGCCGCCGCATCCTCCATGATGGCCTCGATAGGGGGGATGAAGCGTTCATCGATTTCGTCGGACCACCGCTTGCGAAAGGTCCTGGCCACTATCGAGACCTGCACGGGCAGGTCGTCGAAGACCACTTCCTTGAGATGTCCGGCCTCGTCCGCCTCGCGGCGCTGGCGCAGCAACCCGGTGGCCAGGTGGTGCAGGGCGTCCGCGGGCGTATCGGCGTCGATGAGGATGCGCTGTATACCCAGCCACTCGAACAACGTCAGCAGGCGTTCCTGGCCCCGGTGGGAGGCGTCGAGCGCCACGTCCTGGATTCTCAGCGCGTCGTCATCCATTTCCACCTGCAGCCGGAACGGGCCGCAGGCCTCCGTGGCGGAGCGGCGGTATTCCTGCACGGCGGCTTCGAACCGTGCGTGCCCGGGGGGATACAGGGCGCCGGCGGTGAGCAGCCGGTCAAGGGCCAGCAACACCGCGGCTGCGGGGGAGGGTTGATCCGTGCCCTCGATGCCGGTATCAAGCAGGGTGGTGGTGTCGTCGCGACTCATCGCAATGTCTCCGGTATACTGTTTACCTGATTGTATTTTTCAGGCTTCTCCGTTATCGGCCCGCCGCAAGGGGGGTTAAACCGAATTTGGCCCGGGGCTGAACAAGGAAACCGCCCGGCATGGGGCCCGGGCGGTCTCGATAGGCTGAAAACGGGGGTTCAAGCCCCTGTTTGCTGCAGTTTCCTCTGTTCGTGAACGGGCAGGGTCAGGGTCGGATCCCGGCGTATGCGTGCCTTCTGCATTGCGAAGACCACGCCCCACAGCGCAATTCCCACCACGTCGATGACCAGATCGGGAACCGCTATGCCGGCTGCGTGGACCAGGCCCGGGAAAAAGAGGATCACGGTGGCCACGGCCATGATCACCCATTCGACGATGTTCATACCGCAGGCCAGATAGCCCATGGTCAAGCTGCCGAAGGCCACGGTGGCCAGGGCGATGGTCACCCAGGTCATGGCGATGGCCAGGATGTCGCCGTGGAGCAGGAAGGCCTGGCTGTAGGCGAACAGGAAGGGCCCGATATAAAGGAATTTGGCGAACTTGAAGCTGGTCCAGCCGGTCTTCCAGGGGTCGGACCCTGCGATGGCCGCCCCGGCGTAGGCCGCCACGCACACCGGTGGCGTGATATTCGAGTCCTGGCTGAACCAGTAGACGATCATGTGGGAGGATATCATGACCCAGGGGACGTACTGGACAAGCTGGCGGTCGATCTCCATGTCGCTCAGGGGAACGCCGAAATGGTGCATGGCGATCATCCGCGATACGGAGCCCACCGTCAGCACGGCGGTGATCAGGTAGGCCGCCGTTACTGGCACGCCCATGCCCAGTACCAGGGAGGCAATACCGATGAGCAGGATGGCCACGGGCAGGAAACCACCCGACAGGCTGATGATGATGTCCGAGAACTTGAGGCCGATACCCGACAGGCTGATGGTGCCCACGATGATGCCGATCACGCCCACGGTGGCCCCGATGATCAGGGTGTTGCGGCCGCCCTCGATCATGGCGTCGCGCACCTGGCGCCAGCCCATCCTGTTGTCCGGCGTGAACCAACTCACCACCACGCAACTGGCCGTTGCAACCACTGCCGAGAAGCCGGCCGACCTGCCCATGAGCATCATCACGATGATGATCACCAGGGGCGCGGCCAGGAACCACTCCTTGCGGAGAATCTGCCAGGCAGTGGGGGCATCGGGGTCGTCCACTCCGTAGAGGCCGTGTCGCTTGGCCTCGAAGTGGATCATCACGAACACGGACAGGAAATACATGAGTGCCGGGAAGATGGCCATCTTCATGATCTGCACGTAGGGAATCTCGGTCATCTCGGCCATGAGGAAGCCGCCGGCACCCATGATAGGTGGCATGAACATGCCGCCGATGGAGGCCGCGGGTTCGATGGCTCCGGCCACGTGGGGACGGAATCCTGCCCGTTTCATCATGGGGATGGTGAAGGCGCCTGTCGATACGGTATTGGCGATGGCCGAACCGGAAACCGATCCGAAGAAGCCCGAGGCGATCACCGCCACCTTGGCCGGCCCGCCCACGCTTTTGCCGGCGATGGCCAGGGGCAGGTCGATGAAGAAACGACTG
>QNDV01000048.1 GCA_003646045.1 bacterium | reverse complement strand
GGAAGGGACGTCCGTCGAAGACGAAGTCCAGGTAGCGTTTCTGGTCGTCGAAGAGGAAGTGCCGCTCGGGATCGTTCCCCTCGCAATAAAGCGTCTTGTATTTGAGTACGCCGTCCATGAAGGCACGGGTGGGGTTCATGCCCCGCCGGCTGCGGCCGCTGGTGAAGATGATCTCCGTGATCAGGCGCAGGGTCTGGGCGTTGCCCTCGAATCCACCCCAGGGTCGCATCAGCTTGTGCAGTGCGGCTTCCCCGGCGTGGCCGAAGGGCGGGTGACCTATGTCATGGGCCAGGGCGCAGCTCTCCACCAGCGCGGTGTCGATATGGAAGTCCGGGCCCAGGGTAGGGCTGCCAGCATTGAGCGAACGGGCGATGGAGCCGGCGATCTGACTGACTTCGATGCTGTGGGTCAGGCGGGTGCGGTAGAAATCGTACTCACCCGACAGGAAAACCTGGGTCTTGGCCTGCAGGCGCCGGAAGGCCGCGTTGTGGATCAAGCGGTCCTTGCCCCGCTGGAATACGCTGCGGTAGTCGGGGTCGCGGGGCTCCAGTTCCTGGCGATCGAAATCGTTGTAGAAGGTGTTGGTCATTACTCGGCTTCCTGTGGGGCCCGTCGTTGTCGGACCGCTTCGAACAACAAAACGGCGGCCGTGGCCGCCACGTTTAGAGAGTCACCGATACCCGCCATGGGGATGGCGATGTTCTCGTCGGTGGTATCCAGCCAGTCCTGTGTCAAGCCCTGGTGCTCGGTGCCCAGGACGATGGCCACCGGGCCGGTGAAGTCGGCCATATCCCAGGTTGCGGTTGCCATGGGGCTGGTGGCCAGGGTGCGTACACCTCTTGCGTCCAGCCAGCTTCGCACCGCGTTACCGCCGGCGGCCACGGTGGGTATCGCGAAACAGGCACCCCGCGAGGCCCGCAGCACATTGGGATTGAACAGGTCGGTGCCTCCGTCACACACGATCACCGCCTGGCAGCCAGCGCCGTCGGCAATGCGTTGCACCGCGCCCAGATTGCCTGGTTTTTCCACCGCTTCGAGAATCACCAGCAGCGGTGGCCGGTCTGCCGGCAATTCCAGTTCGTCCAGGCGGCGCCGCACCTGCGGAGCCACCACCAGCAGGCCGTCCGACTCGTCACGGTAGGATACCTTGTCCATGACCGGTCCGTCGGCCTCGATGGCCACGGCGGCTCCGGACAGGAGTTCATCACGCAGGGCGCGGATGGCGGGAGATTCACGCTGGGGACAATACCAGACTTCGGTCCGGGGGTAACCGGCCTCCAGGGACCTCCGGATGACAGTCTCTTCCTCGATGATGGTCAGGCCCGCTTCGTCCCGCTGCCGGCGGTTACGCAGTCGGACCAGGCTTTTGACACGCTCGTTGGTTCGGCTGGTGATGTGCAGGCGCTCGGTCATGACCCGTCTTCCGCGGCGCAGACAGTGCGCACGCTGTCCGGCAGCGGGACCATGCGCCGCCGCGCGTAGTCGAAACCCACCATGCCGTTCTCCACCAACGCGATTTCCCGGCCGTCGGACATGCGGGTGATCCTCATGGCCAGCCGGAAGCCCACTTTAGTCGGTTCCATGGCCGCTACCTCGAATCGCAGAACATCGCCGGCGAAGGCCTCGCCCCGGTAGACCACGGCGGTATCACGGAGAATCAGTCCCGCGCCGGCGCACTCCAGTTCGGACCAGCCGTGCTGGGCCAGCCATGCCATCCGCGCCTCGTGCACCAGGGAAAGCAATCGATCGTTGCCCAGGTGGCCGCCATAGTTGAGGTCGGTGGTGCGCACCGTGATATCCACGGCGAAACTGTAGGCGGGGCGTGGCGTGATCCGGACATGGGGCATGGTAGTCTCCATCGTTGGTTTGATGGAACACTAGCGCGGCAACGGCGGAGCCGGAAGCAAAAAACGCCCGGCACTCCCACCGGAATGCCGGGCAATTTCCAATATCAGCGGGAAGCCCCGAAGCACACCAGCTCCGGCATGGTGGCCGCCACTGGCGCATCACCCGGTTCACCGTCACCATTGCCGGCGCTGATGGAGATGGACAGATCAGCCTGCCCCACCGCCAACAGGAAGCGACCATCCGCCAGCAGGATGGGCCGGTCGTTCTCGCCGGCGCCGGGAATTCGCACGGTGACTTCCCGGTCCAGCCGGCCGTCAGGGTCGTAGACGTCATAGGTGATCATGCCTTCGTCGTCCCAGCGGTCCCTGGCGTGGCTGTTTTCCACCCACAAAGTACCGTCGTCCTGCAGATGGAGGGCATCTATGCAGGGGGCGTGGTCCTGCAGATACTGCACGATCTCCGGTTCCCGACCGTTGATGTTCATGGACATGCCGCCGCGCAGGTCCTTCAGCTCATCTTCCGTGCGTGCCCGTGCCTCGTGGGGGCGGCTGATGACGCGCTCGATGGTACCGTCGGGCGCGGTGACGGTGATTTCATATTCCGTATAACTGGTTGCGGTGTACAGGCGGCCCTCCGCGTCCAGTCCCCACAGACCGCGGTCGCCGGGAAAATACTCGGCCAACTCGTAGATCTCGATGCGTTCCATGTTGCGGCTGGTGGTGACCTCGGCGTGGCGCCGAACCTCGGAGCCGTCCTGGTTGACGGTAGCCAGGAACCGGGTACCGCGGATCTCGCCCTTCGCCGGGTCGAAACTGCTGCGCTGCCCCGATATTACCAGTTGGTCCGCTCTTTCGCGGGCTCCCATGATCATCGCGAACCCGCCCTGGGTGGGGTCGTCCGCGCCCAGATCGAAAGTGCCGTCGGGAGTACCGTCGGTAGTGAGCCGGATCACCCGACCGGGGAAGGGTTGAACCACGCTGACGCGACCGTCACTGCTTACGTCCATGGCCAGCGGTTGGCGCATTTCGCCGGGGCCGTCGCCCTCGCGACCCAGAGTGCCGGCATAGGCGCCGTCCGCCTCGAACTTCAGGACGTGGGCCAACTGGGAATCCAGGACATAGACGTTGCCCGCGGCGTCTGTGGCCGCGTTGCCGATCTGGCCCAGGAGCACGTCCTCGTCGTCCTCGCCACCGGCGCGCCAGAGTTCCTCCAGTTCGAGGGTTTCGGTCCGGGGCACCTGGGCGGGGTTGGTTACGGTGGTAGGTCCGGCCAGGGAGAAACCCGCACAGAATACGAGCAAGGTAACCGCAATGCCGCGAATGACGGCGTTAGTGGGGGTGATCATGGATATGCTCCAGGTGGGTCGGTGTGGCTGTCGGGGGAACTACACTGCTCGGCTGGTGTCCAACATCTCCCGCGGCGCGGAGTTCCCATTGTCGACTGTACTTCACGAGGGGCAACCGCCGATTGCGGCGCCGGTATCAAAAGGCTACACTGACGCCGTTGACCGCGCACCCACAATTCGATGAGGAGTCCGTCCATGAAACGTCTTGTTGCCCCCCTGCTCGTGCTTGCCCTGCTGGTATCGGTCCTGCTGCCCGGTACGGCCGTGGCCCAGTCCAAATACGAATCCGGCCTCTACTGGATCGTCCTGGTCGAGCACGGTCCCAACTGGCAGTCCCAGTCAACCGAGGTAGGGGCCCAGAAGAAGATGCAGGCCATCAATGGCCTCAAGAATGCCATTGGCGAGGGTGCCATCATCACGGCCGGGTTGGTCGTGGACGACGTCGCCGCGGATTTCGTCATGATCGTCAGCGAGGGACACGAGACAGTTGTACGGAGGGCCCTCAAGAGCAGCCCGCTGGTCCAGTCGGGGTTCTACAAGATGCGGGCCCTGGCCTGGCACGCCCCCAAGGGGTTGAAGCTGGAGCCGATTCCCCTGAAGAAGTAGCCGGGGTTGACCGGTGCGCATCCTCAAGGTCTGCGCCAGCCGCGCCTGGGGCGGCATGGAAATGAGCATGGCCCTGACCGCAGCCAAGCTGCGTGAGCGGGGCCATGCTGTTTTTCCCGTCTGCCAACCGGACAGCCCCATCGAGGAGAACCTGCGTGGTGCCGGATTCGATCCGGTGATCTGCGATATCTGGGGCAAGTTCCACCCGGACAAGGTTTGGCAGTTGGCCCGGCTGGTCCGCCGTGAGGCCATCGACCTGATCCATACCGACAACTCCCGCGATCTTTTCTCCCTGGTGCCGGTGCGGCAGTTGTCCGGACGCCTGCCCCTGGTATTGCAGAAGCACATCGGTACCGGTGATCCCAAGAATCTCGTGGTTCACCACTACCTGTATCGGCGTGTGGACTTCGTCATTGCCATCAGCGAGGTGATCCGGGCGAATCTCCTGGCTACCCACCCGCTGCGCCCCGATCAGGTGGGGGTGGTTCACGCCGGTATCGACCTGGGCCGGTTCCATGGTGATCCCGTTGCCCGAGCCCGGATACGGACCGAGTTGGGTGTGCCGGACTCGGCCTGCCTGGTGGGAATCATCGGCCGCCTGCAGAAGGAAAAGGGCCACTTCGATTTCATCGAGGTCGCGCAACGGCTGGCCCCCGACAATCCCGAGACGCGTTTCGTGATGGTGGGTGCGCCCACGCCGGGCTGGGAGGAAGAGGCGGCCGAAATCCGGCAGGCTGCACGTGATGCCGGATTGGGCGAACGTCTGATCCTGGCCGGCTTCCGGACCGATGTACCCGCCCTGCTGGACGCCATGGACCTGTTCCTCTTTCCCAGTCATGCCGAGGCCTACGGCCTGGTGGTAGTCGAGGCCATGGCCATGGGGTTGCCGGTGGTGGCCTATGGCTGCGACGGCGTGCTGGATCTGGTGGTATCAGGGCAAACCGGCGAGCTGGTGGACCTCTACGATCGCGATGCCCTGACCGCGGTCACGGCAGGATTGCTGGCGGATGGAGAGCGACGCCGGGCCATGGGCCGGGCGGGACGTCAGCGGGTAGAGGAGAGGTTTACGGAAGAGCACATGTACCGGCAGCTCGAGAGTCTGTATGACGGTCTGGTCGCTCGACATCGGGCCGGCTAATCGATATACACGAATTTAGCCGGCTCGAATCCGTTGAACCGCGTCGACTCACTGTAGGTGTAGGCGCCCATGCTGCCGGCGATCAACAGATCGTCCAGATGCATGGGTGGCAGATCCACCGTGCAGACCTTGCCCGCCCCATCCCTGGAAAACACATCGATGCAGTCGCAGGTGGGTCCGGCCAGGACGTAGGGCGTGGGTGCCCCCCGGGTATTGGTGCGCAGCGGGTATTTCACACGATAGAGCAGCACCTCGAGAAAACTGCCGTAGGTGCCGTCGTCGAAGTAGAGCCAGTCCAGCCCGTCGCGTGTTGCTTCGCTGATGACTTTCGTGACCAGGATCACGGCGTCGCCCACCACGGCACGGCCTGGCTCGGCAACCAGTTGCACGCGGTCATCGAACAGGGACTCGTAGTGGGCGCTGATGACCCGGCCCATGGCTGACAGGTCTATTTCCTCGTCCAGGTACCGCACCGGGAAGCCGCCCCCGATATCCACCATCTCCAGGTCCATGCCCTCGGCGGACGCCTGCTCGAAGATCCCCTTCACCTGATCGAGAGCCTCCAGATATCGCGCCGTGGCCAGGCATTGGCTGCCCACGTGGAAGCTCACGCCGCGCGGTCGCAGTCCTTGTTCACGGGCCGCTGCCAACAGTTGCACGGCTTCGTGGACGGGCGCGCCGAACTTCTCGCTGAGATGGGCCACGCTGCCATCGTTGTTGACCCGGATCCGCACGTGGACGTTGGCCCCCGGGGCGTGTCGCGCGATCTGTGTCAACTCCGACCGGTTGTCGAACGTGAAGTCATCCAGGCCAACCTCCGTGGCGTGGGCGATGTGCCTCGGGTCCTTGACCGTGTCGGCGAAGATCAGGTCCTCGCGTGCATTCGCCCCGGCGGCCAGGGCGGCAGTGATCTCGCCGCGACTGGCCACGTCGAAGCCGGCGCCGATGTCGGCGAGGATCTCCAGGATGCCGGGATGGGGGTTGGCCTTCATGGCGTAGAAGAGGGTGACTGCCGGGAGGCAAGCGTCCAGGCGCTGGTAGTTGTCGATCACCTGGCTGCGGCTGACCACGTAGATGGGAGTGCCGTGTTGGGCAACCAGTTCCTCGATACGTTCATGCGGCAGGTCGAATGGATTCATGGCAGCGGTCCTCCGTGGGGCCATGGTGCGAAGTTGTACAGAGGACTATACGGGCGGTGGATTCTCCATGGTACCGGATAATTGGAGTGGTTGTGGACCAAGGTGATGGATGGGATCTCGGATCAACTGACGGGATTCGTGGCCAGCCTCGAGTCCCTGCCGGGAATAGGACTCCGGGGCAGGCTGACCGGATTGACAGTCTGCGGTTAACCGTGTAGATTGCGTCCATGTCAGGACCAAAGGCGCATCCGCAGCGCGCCCCGAGTGGCGCGGACGGTGGTTCCCATCCGCTTGGGCCCACTGCGGTGCCGTCACGCGTCCGATTTTCAGCGCCGCTTCCGCCAACCGGATGCGGCGTTTCCCTATCCAGCCGGGGAGCCCTGCCGTGACCTACGACGACCAGGAATATCTCCAGCGGTATCCGGACATCGACCGTGTACTCGTACCGTCCGCTGACGTTCAGCGCCGAGTGTGCGAGATAGGCAACGAGATCAGCAGGGTCTACCGGGATTCCCGACCCATCTTCGTGTGCATCCTCAAGGGCGCCTACACCTTCCTGGCGGATCTGACCCGCTGCATGAGCATTGACCACGAGATCGATTTCATGGCTGTCAGCAGCTACGGTGGCGGACGACAGAGCAGCGGTGTGGTTCGCATCGTGAAGGACCTCAGGGCCAACATCACCGATCGTGACGTGATCCTGGTAGAGGACATCATCGACAGCGGCCTGACCATCTCCCACCTGATGGAGATGCTGGGGACCCGCAACCCGCGCAGCATCCGCGTGGCCACCCTGCTGGACAAGATACCGGCCCGCAAGAAGGACGTGTCCCTGCACTACAGGGGATTCGAAATACCCGACGAATTCGTGGTGGGCTACGGCCTGGACTACAACGAGAAGTACCGGAATCTGCCGTTCATCGGCATCCTGAAGCCCTAGGAGGCATGGTTCGTGAGTGAGAGCGTCACCCCCCGCGAGTTCCCCGAGGCCCTGACCTTCGACGATGTCCTGCTGGTGCCGGGCTACAGCGAGATCATTCCCAAGGACATCGACACCACCACCAATCTGACCGCCACGATCCGGCTGCAGATACCCTTCGCGTCGGCGGCCATGGACACCGTGACCGAGACCGAGATGGCCATTGCCGTGGCTCGCGAGGGTGGTATCGGTGTGGTGCACAAGAACATGGACCCGCGGGCCCAGGCGGCCGAGGTGGAGCGGGTCAAGCGCTCCGAATCGGGCATGATCACCAAGCCCATCACCCTGGAACCGGACAGGAGCATCGATGAGGCTTTGGCCCTCATGAAGCACTACCGCATCAGTGGTGTGCCCATTACCGAGGGGCCCAGGCTGGTGGGTATCCTGACCAACCGCGACCTGCGCTTCGTGAAGAACACGCGCCAGTCCGTGCGCGAAGTCATGACCAGCGAGAACCTGATCACCGTTCCCGAGGGGACGACCCTCGAGGAAGCCGCCGATATCCTGCACAAACACCGCATCGAGAAACTACTGGTGGTCAATCGCGCGGGCGAATTGAAGGGACTGATCACGGTAAAGGATATCCAGAAGAAGCTGGATTTCCCCAATGCCTGCAAGGACGAGGCGGGACGTCTGCGGGTAGCGGCCGCGGTGGGGGTGGGAGCAGAGACCATGCTGCGGGCCGAGCTGCTGGTGGAGGCGGGCGTTGATCTGCTGGTCATCGACACGGCCCACGGGCACAGCCGCAACGTGCTCGATACGGTGACGGCGGTGAAGGGGAAGTATCCCGATACCCAGATCCTGGCGGGCAATATTGCCACGGCAGCGGCTGCCGAGGCTTTGATCGACGCGGGGGCGGATGCGGTAAAGGTGGGCATCGGCCCCGGTTCCATCTGCACCACGCGGGTAGTGGCCGGCGTGGGTGTGCCACAGATCACCGCCATCATGAACGTGGCCAGTGCCACGCGACGCCGGGGAATTCCCCTGGTGGCCGACGGTGGCATCCGCTACAGCGGTGATGTGGCCAAAGCCATCGCCGTGGGTGCGGATTGTGTCATGGCAGGCTCGCTGCTGGCGGGCACGGACGAATCTCCGGGAGAGAAGATCCTTTTCGAGGGACGGGTCTACAAGTCGTACCGGGGCATGGGTTCCCTGGGCGCCATGCAGAGAGGCAGCAAGGACCGCTACTTCCAGGGTGATGTGGAAGATGCCGACAAACTCGTGCCCGAGGGTATCGAGGGCCGGGTGCCCTACAAGGGATGCGCCGGGGATGTCCTGTACCAGATGGTCGGCGGACTGCGCAGCGGCATGGGATACTGCGGTTGCCGGAACATCCGTGAGTTACAGGATCGTGCCGAACTGGTCCGTGTTTCCGGCGCCGGGGTTATCGAGGGGCATCCCCACGACGTGCATATCACCAAGGAGGCCCCTAATTACGGCAAGAAGAGCTGATATAGCATGAGGTTACATGTTTTTGAGTCTTGTGTGGTCATTATTGTCGTGATATATTGTCTATGAAATAATTAAAAAACTCGTCGCAGCCGTATAAATTATAGATATTGTCAGTGTATTTATGATATAATATCTGATAAGGGATCAATAATCACAGAGTGAAAGACGGGTCAGGGTGAACTGGGGCACCATATTTCGCACTCATTGAGATTTGATGCTGCCGGTGTTGGAACGCGATATGGTGCGCTGGTAACCGGTATCACACGTGGTTATCATTAAGCACTGCGTCGTAACAGGAACATTCACGGAGGTCGTGGTATTGAGAGCTGGTAACGCTCAGCTGAACTCACGGATAATGCCGACTGGAGTCGCGGTATTTGTCGCCGTGTCGCTGTTGGCTTTGGCCGGGGGTGGCGTGGCCCAGACACCACCCATCGAAGAGCAGGCTGCTCTTGCCATCCACTGCCTCACCGAGACATCGACTGCCGAGTTCGGCGCGGGCCTGGCCACCGGCACCATGGTCAGTGAAGCCGACAGTTCCGCCACTGCCGGTGCCGTGCGGCTGCTTGCCCCCGTGAGCGATCTTTTCCTGGAACCGGACCTGTCTCCGATCTGGCAGATCAGCCGGCCCGCGGGCGGCTACGCGCCGGTTATCCAGAACGGGATAATGGATGTCCAGGAACGTGATGACGAGATCTACGAAATGTCCGCCATCCAGACCATCGCGACGTTCAACGCGGGCGTGATCTTCGAGGGACGGGCGAAATTCATGCCCGGCAGTGCCTTTGTCAGCATCGGTTTCTTCGACGATACCGCCAATCCCGACCAGTGGGCCTATTTCAGCACGCGCGGCTCGGGCGATACGGCGTTCCCGGTGATATACACCAGCGTTCGGGATGATTCCGGGATCATGGTGAACCAGCCGACCATCGTGACCATGGAGGAATGGCACGACTTCAAGATCGTTTGGCAAGCCGACAGCCTGGACTTCTACGTGGATGACGTCCTGGTGGATTCACGCTCGAGCATAAGTATCACCCCGCCCCAGCGTGTCGGATTCCTGAAGTCGCTGGGTTCCGATTCGGCCTTCCCCGTAGATTGGATCCGGGTCACACCCTATGCCGCGACACCTGGCGTTTTCGAGTCCCAGGTGATGGATGCCGGAGGCGCCGGTGCCGACTGGCAGAACCTGATGTGGCAGGGCGATGAGCCGGTGGGCACGACGGTTGCCTTCGAGACCCGCACGGGCGAAACCACGACACCGGATGGTTCGTGGACGGCCTGGGAAGCCCTGTCCGGGACTCTCGTCGCCAGTGCACCGGGACGTTATGCCCAGTACCGGACCACCTTGACCTCTGCCGATCTGGATATCAGCCCCGTGGTCAACGAAGTTGACTTTTGCTATTTCCTGCTCGACACCACGCCTCCGCAGGTGACGGAGACCTCCCCGGCCGATCTGGATCTCGATGTCGCTGTCGGTACCACGGTGACCGCCACCTTCGACGAACGTCTTGAGCCGGCCACGGTGAATACCACCAGTTTCACCCTGACTCCCCAGGGTGGGTCGGTACTGCCGGCCACGGTCCTGTGGGACTCCCTCACCAACGTGGCCACTCTCGTGCCCGGCGCGTCCCTTGATCATTCGACCATCTACGAGGCCCGTGTAACCACCGCGGTTACCGACCAGGACGGTAATGCCCTGGCGGCGGATCACGTGTGGACCTTTACCACCGATCCGCCGGACCTGACACCTCCTGTGGTGACCAATACTCGTCCCCTGGACGGATCAGTGGACATCCTGGCCGGCCAACCGGTGCGGGCGACTTTCAGTGAGGCGATCGACCCGGCCACCCTGACCACCTCGAGTTTCACCGTGACGCCGGACGGAGGCGCGGCGGTCAGCGCAACCGTGACCTGGGATGCGAGTACCATGACCGCGCTGGTCACGCCGGCTGATACTCTGGACTGGGACACCACCTACGATGCCCGACTGACCACCGCCATCACGGACGTGGCCGGCAATCCCCTTGCCACCGACGAGGTCTGGACCTTCACCACGCGCCCGGTGGCTCCGTGGTGTATCGCGACTACGACGACAACCGACTTCAGCGCCGGAACCCTGACCGGGACCATGGTCGCTGAAGTCGACAGTAGTGCCGCCGCCGGCCAGGTACGGCTCGCAGCCCCCCTGTTCGATACTTTCGAGGGTACGACCCTGGATCCCCAGTGGGTCACGACCCGCCCCGATGGGTATGTCCCGGTAGTAGCCGATGGTTTGTTGGATGTGCAGGAACGGGATGGCACAGTTTCGAGCGTATCGGCCATGGAAAGCCAGCAG
>QNDV01000047.1 GCA_003646045.1 bacterium | reverse complement strand
TCGTAGCGTGTGTTCACGTCAGCCACGACCGTTGCCGGGCCCACTGGCGCGTCGGGAGTACTGATGGTTTCCGGGGCCAGCACCGTGACCATGAGGCCGGTCGACCAGACCGACTCCACGTCGGGGTGATCCAGGCAGCGGGCCTGGGTGAAGACGGCGTAAGTGCCCGTCGCGGTCCAGGTCCGGTTCACGACACCGCCGGGGCCCCAGTCGGACATGGTTTCGTCGCCCCAGTCGACGCGATATTCGAGCGTGTGACCACGGCTGCTGACCGCGCCGTAAAGCGAATAGCTGGTCGCTATCTCGACCTCGACCGTGTTGGAACCACCCGGCGCCATGGGCGCCGTCACGTTCTCCGGCCCGTCGATGATCACCTGCAGGGCCACCGAGGTGCTGGACACGGCATCCGGGTGCTCGATGCAACGGGCCTGGGCCGTCACGGCGTAGGTGCCGGCCAGGGTCCAGGCGTGGCTGACGGGCACGGTGGTCGACCAAGCCGACATGGTGCCGTCGTCCCAGTCGAAGCGGTACTCGAGGGCGTGGCCTTCACTGCTCACGCCGCCGGCCGTGGTGTAGGCCAGCACGTCATCGACCTCGCCGCCGGCCGGGCCGTCGGGGGTATCGGGGCTGGTGACGGTTTCGGCGACGATGGCCAGGGTCGTGAAGCTCCACACCGGCGAGGAGGTGGACTTGGCGCCGTCACTGGCGATGATCTGCCAGTAGTAGGTGGTGCCGTTGACGAGACCGGCCGGCGTGTAGCTGGTGGGCACGTATTCGTCCTCCACCATGTCCGGCTCCGCCGCCGTGCCAAAACGCACGGTGTAGGTCAGGGCTTCATCGTCTGGATCGGAACAGGTCCAGTGCAGATCCGTCGCCAGATCGACGCCCGTGGCCGCATTGGCGGGTGCACCTGACGCCGTGTCAATCGCCGGCACGGTCGGAGCTCCGTTGGTGTCCCCGGGAACGACCGGATCGTCGTCGCTGCAGGACGCCAGAAAGATTGTCAGGAACAGCAGGGCCAGGACCAGGACCCCGGTCTGCGCGTAGTTCTTTTTCAGGCGAATCATGGTTTCTCCCTCTGAAAGGACGACCTGGGGGCCATCACCCCATCCCCAACCCCGCAGGCCAGAACGACGACTGCCTCAATAAGGAGGTCTCTGCGCGTCGTATATCATTGCCGCAGTATTGAGCAATGTGTTACCGAGATGATGCTAAACGATTGTCAGAACTCAAATAACTACATGATGATGTGGATTCACTGGGCGGGCGGTGCGGAACCCGCATGATCATGCAGGGTGCAAATCCGCATATGCATCCGAAGTCGGTTTTCGGGACTCTGGACACGACTATTGGCGCGGCGTATGGTGCCACCCATGAGCATCAGGTATGCATCCGCTGTCGTCGCTCTGCTGTTGATGCTGGCCCAATCCGTATCAGCACAGGGCAACGTGAGGTTCAGGAGGTTGTCCATCGAGGACGGCCTGTCACAATCGACGGTCGAAGCCATCGTGCAGGATCAGGCAGGGTTCATGTGGTTCGGAACCGAGGACGGTTTGAACCGCTACGACGGGTATACCTTCACTAAATTCAAACATGACCCCGATATCCCGGGATCGATTTCCGGCAACAACATCTGGTGCCTCCATGTGGATCGAGACGGGTACCTCTGGATCGGGACCTTCTCGGCCGGATTGAACCGGTACGACCCCGCAACCGAGACCTTCACGCGCTTCGTTCATGACCCTGCGGATTCCTGCAGCATCAGCAGCAATCGTATCCGTTCCATTGCGGAAGACGAACAGGGCGATTTGTGGATCGGTACCCGGGATGGCGGACTGAATCGGCTACGGGCCGGGTCAAACCGGTTCCTGCACATGAGGCACGACCCCGCCGCCACCGATGGCCTGCCCAGTGACAATGTGCGGTTTGTCTATCCGGATTCCGGCGCCGTACTCTGGATCGCCACCAACCGCGGTTTCAGCCGTCTCGAGGTGGATCGAGGCGAATTCACCCATTACCAGGCCGGGCCGGAGGGCACCAACACCATTGGCAGCAACAATGTCCGACACCTGCTCCGGGACCGGTCAGGAATACTTTGGGTATCCACGGCAGGAGGACTTGCGCAGTTTCATCCCGTGACAAAGCGCTTCGTCAACTACGTGAATGACCCGGCGGACCCAGCCAGCATCAGCGCCGACAGTATCCGCAAGACTTATGAAGACCGACAAGAACGCCTGTGGATCAGCACGACCAATGGCGGCCTCAACCTCCTTCACCGCGGCACAAACACCTTCACCACCTATCGCCACAACCAGGCTGACCCGCGCAGCCTGAGCAACAACAGCGTTCGCGTGACCTTCCAGGACGACGGTGGAATCCTCTGGATTGGCACCATCGGCGGGGGGTTGAGTATCCACGACCCCCATACCGACGCTACCGACACTACAGGTACGACCCGGACGACCCGAACGGCTTGAGTGCTCCAATCCTGTGGGCGGTTGCCGAAGGTCCATCCGCTGGTCTGTGGTTCGGTACTTCCAGCGGGTTGGACCGCTATGATCGTGATACAGGCAGGGTTGAGCACCACCTTCTCGATCCGGTCGGCGCCGGCGACGTCAAGAGGCGCAACTTCACCCGCTGCCTCACCTGGGATGACGGCGGCTCGCTCTGGATAGGACGGCTCTATACAGGTGTCGATGTCTACGATCCCGGTACCGGCAGGTTCAGAAACATGCGCCACGTGCAGGGCGCGGCCAATACCATCAGCAGCAACAACGTGCGGGCCGTCTACCAGGACGACTGCGGGGACATGTGGTTCGGCACCTGGAAAGGGGGCCTGGACAACTACGACCCGCGAACCGGAACCTTCATCAATTTCGGACATCACCCGGATGATCCGGCCAGCCTCAGCAACAACAGCGTCGTATCCCTGCTGCAGGACAGCAACGGGACGTATTGGGTCGCCACTGCGAGCGGCCTGAACCGGCTGGTTTTCGACGGGGACCCGACGGAGCCGGTTTCCGCCGGTGATCGGCAGCCCCACATCACCAGGTTCCATCACGATCCGGACGACCCGCGATCCATCAGCAACAGCTATGTCCTGTCCATTCACGAGGCACGCAACGGGGACTTGTGGTTCGGCACCATGCTGGGTTTGTCCCGGCTCCGCAAAAGCGACCGTGACCACCCGGTGTTCCACCGCTATTTCATGAAGAACGGACTGCCGAGTGATGTGGTCTACGGCATACTCGAGGACGACCGCGGCAGGCTCTGGCTCAGCACCAACTACGGCCTGTCGTGTTTCGACCCGGATACGGGGATATTCAGGAACTACGATACCCGCGACGGACTGCTGGGGAACGAATACAACACGGGGGCCTATGCCCGAACGGCCGCGGGCACTTTCGTCTTCGGCGGCGTGGGTGGGGCGAGCGAGTTCGATCCGGACAGCATAGTGGACAGTGCCTATGCCCCCCCGGTGGTGTTGACGGGATTCAACATCTTCGATCAGCCGGCCCGCCTCGGCAAGTCCCTCTCGTGCTGCAACGAGATAACGCTCTCCTATCGCGACAATTACTTCTCGTTCGAATTCGCCGCGATGGATTTCTCCACGCCGGACCGCAATCGCTACTCATACATGCTCCAGGGGCTGGACAAGGCGTGGACCCAGGCCGGCACGAGGAATTTTGTGGGTTATACCCACGTGGATGCGGGCTCATACACCTTCATGGTGAAGGGGACCAACGGCGACGGAGTCTGGAGCGACGACATCGCTTCCATCAGAATCGTCATCACACCACCGTTCTGGAAGACGTGGTGGTTCATCCTCCTGCTGGTCACGGCCATCGGGGGCGGCGTTGCGGCCCTGATCACCATCCGCGTCAGGCAACTCCTGGCCATCGAACGCCTGCGGAGCAAGATAGCCGCGGATCTTCACGACGATATCGGCGCCGGACTGACCGAGATCACCCTCATGGGCCATATCATTGCCCAAAAACTCCCGCCGGAACCGCGCCAGCTCGTCAAATCCGAAACGGAGAAGATCCGTACGACGGCCAGAACCCTGATCGTCAGCATGAGCGATATCGTATGGCTGGTGGATCCGGGACGGGACTCGTTGTACGACCTGATCTCCAGGCTGAGTGATTCATTCAGCGAAACCCTGCGTGGCCTGGATATCCGATTCACGGCCGAGAACCTGGACTCCTTGAAATCCGTGCGACTGAAGATGGAATACCGGCAGCACCTTTTGCTGATTTTCAAGGAAGCCATCAACAACAGCCTGAAGTACAGCGCCTGCACCGAGATCAACCTCAAGGTCGAACTGAAGGGGAGCAGACTGACGATGCAGTTGCGTGACGATGGCGACGGCTTCGAGATCAAGGATGATTCGACGGGCAACGGGTTGAAGAACATGCAGAACCGGGCGCAGCGTATCGGCGGCGTGGTCTCCATCCATTCCTCCATCGGCGAAGGCACGACGGTGGAATACTCGGGGTCCATCGGCTAGCCCGGATCACCCTTCCCGACCGGCAATCCGATTCAGGCGACTCCGGTGGTTTCCGTCTCCATGGGCAGCCCGTGGGGCCGACTCCCTGATCCCCCGACCCCACAGGCATAGTTTCAACTGCTGATTCAGAATGGCTGGACCCTCGACGCAGGCAATCTCATCGACTGCGGTCGGGTATCGAGTGCAAATGTGGTCAATTAACCGGTATCCGGTAACTGCATGATCATGTGGAAAAGCGTTCACGGAGGGGTCAAACCAGCATGATCGGGTAGGTAATTCACCGAACCCGCATAAGCCGTTGAACTCATTTCACTGAAATGCGATAATTGTTTATCTATCAGGACGACATTGGGTTACCGAAATCAGCTATCTGCCATGCCTTCTTTGGAGTTACTCCATGATCAGGATCGTCATCGTCGAGGACAAGAAAGCGGTACGGGAAGGTCTGGCCGTCCTGCTGGGCGTGTCCGGTGACTTGTCCTGCGTGGGCCGCTACCCTAACGCCGAGGACATGCTGTCCAACCTGGCCACGGACTGCCCGGACATCGTGCTCATGGATATCGGGCTGCCAGGTATGTCGGGCATCGACGCCACGATGCGGGTAAAAGAGTCCCAGCCAGCCACAGAGGTGGTTATCCTGACGATTCACGAGGACGACGGAAACATATTCAAGGCCCTTTGCGCCGGCGCCTGCGGCTACCTGCTGAAGGACACACCGCCGGCCGATCTGGTGGCCGCGGTAGCCGACGCCCACGAGGGCGGTTCGCCCATGTCGTCGCGCATTGCCCGGCGAGTGGTGGCCCTCTTCCAGGACAAGTTCCAACCGCCCCGCGAGTCGGAAATACGCATCACCGAGCGGGAGCAGGAGGTGCTGTCAAGCCTGGCCAAGGGCAACAGCTACGCGGCCATAGCCGACTCCCTGTGTGTGGCCGCCGATACGGTGCGCTTCCACATCCGCAATATCTACCGCAAGCTCCATGTGCATTCGCAGACCGCGGCGGTGGCCAAGGCCATCCGGGAAGACCTGATCTGAACTGGTGGAAGCTGAAGGCTACGGCCAGGATCGACGGTGGATGCCGCATCATCAACGGAAATAGCTCCAAAGCCGCGAAATAAAGCAACCGTTCTTCTCCTGTGCTATAGTGCCTTGCCTGCGTCGCATTACTCTTTTTTTGCCGGGAGTCTTCCATGCCGCACCGCATGCTAGCCCTTGTCCTGACCTTCGTCGTCGTGACCACTCCCGTGCTGGCTGAGGGTCTCAACCGGGGTCTCGACCCCCTGCCCCTGTCGGTCCTGCTGCCGGGTGCGAAAATGGGGGCGAACGTACCCACGGTCGCCGACGTGACCGGCGTCGAACCCACCACCCGGCCCCTGCGACCGGATGAGGTACTGACCTACTTCCGTGCCTTGGCTGACGCCTCGCCGCGGGCCCGGCTCCTGGAATACTCCCGCAGCCACGAGGGTCGCCCCCTGGTTATCCTGGCGGTTTCTGATGCGGCGACCATCGCCGACTTGGAAACTTTCCGTACCGCCCACATCGACCGCCTGGACCCGCGTACCGAGACCGCGCCCAAAGCCGGGGACAAGGCCGTGGCCTGGATGGCCTACGGTATCCACGGTGACGAGTTGAGCAGCACCGACGCCGCGGCGGTCATGGCCCAGTGGCTGGTGGGCGGCGAGGACGAGCGGGCCCGCAATCTGCGCGAGTCCCTGGTCATCCTCATCGACCCCTGCGAGAACCCCGACGGCCGCGCCCGCTATCTGGCCCAGATCACCAGCTTCGCCCACAGCACAGCCAACCCCGACCAGGAAGATCTGGCCCACCGCGCAGTCTGGCCCTGGGGCCGAGGCAACCACTACCTTTTCGACCTGAACCGCGACTGGTTCAGCATGGTGCAGCCCGAAAGCCGGCGCGCCACCACCATCGGCACCTGGCTGCCCCAATTGCTGGTGGACAGCCATGAGATGGGCGCCAATGCCAGCTATCTGTTCCCGCCCCCGCGCCATCCCTTCAACCCGTTCCTGCCGGAGAATACGGACAAGTGGGAGCACGCGTTCTCGGTGGACCAGGCCGCGGCCCTCGACACCCGTGGTTACTCCTACTTCAACGGCGAATGGAACGAGGAATTCTTCCCCGGTTACGGATCATCCTGGGCCAGCTACTACGGTACCGTGGGAATCCTGTACGAGATGTCCCGAACCACCGGTACCCATGTGAAGAAGCGTAACGGCACCGTGCGGACCTTCGCCCAGGCGGTGGAGCACCAGATCACTTCGTCGCTGGCAAACCTGACCTCGCTGGCTGACAACCGGGACGGGATCCTGACCGACATGGCCGCCGCCCGGCGGACCGTGGTGAAGCAGGGCAAGGAAGGACGCGTCAGGGCCTGGCTCTTCCCGCCGGATCCGCGGCACCCCGGGCGAACCCAACGCCTGGCGCGACAGCTCATGGACCAGAACATCGAGGTGCATCGCACCGGCGACGAAGTGGACGGTGGTGGCCTGACAGACGCCCGCACCGGTGACAAACCCGACGGCGACCTGCCGGCAGGAACCCTGATGGTTCGCCTGGACCAACCCAACGGCGCCCTGGCCCGGGTCATTCTCGACCCCCACGTGCCCATGTCCGCCGAATTCTTCCATGAGGAGCGCGAGTACCTGGAGAAAGGCAAGGGCAGTCGTCTCTATGACACCACTGCCTGGTCGGTACCCTTGACCAGGGGAGTTGCCGCCTACTGGAGCAATCGTATTCCCGGTGGGGACTGGGAACCCTGGGTACCGGTGACAGCCACAATGCCAACCGCCCCCGAACCGGGCTGGACATCGGCCATCCTGGACGGCGATCCCGACGCGGCGCCCCGCGCCCTGGCCGACCTTCTGCAGGCCGGCGTGACCGTGCGCGTGGCGGCCAAGCCCTTCGCCATGGCCGACCGCGATTATCAGCGTGGTGCCCTGCTGATCATGCGTGAAGGCAACGGTGATGCACTGGACGAAATCGTCAACAAAGTCGCTGCCCGCCACAGCCTGGCCGTGCAAGGTGTCACCACCGCCAACGCCAGCTCGGGCCCCGACCTGGGTGGTTCCCACTACCGGGTGCTGGTGGCGCCGCGGGTGGGCGTACTGACAGGCATGCCCGTGTCACCCACGGCCTACGGTACCGTGTGGCATCTGCTGGACCAGGACCTGGATCTTCGCTTCAGCGCTTTGGACATCGGCAGCTTCGGTCGCGTCGACCTGTCGCGCTACAACGTGCTGGTCTTCCCACCGGTCTTCGGCGGGTCAGGCATGTACAAACAGTTGCTGGGACCCGGCGGGCGCGACCGACTGCAGCGGTGGATCGAGGCCGGCGGCACGGCCATCGGTATGGGCAGCGGAGCCGCCATGCTGGCCGACGCGGACTGGGACCTGGTAAAAACCCGCTTCCGCCGCGACGTGCTGGAGATTCACCCCTCGCCGGTGTGGAGCACCAGGGCGGAGATCGCCCGGGAGGCCGGACGTCCCTCAGCCCTGGGGTTGCAGCCCGCCGCCAAGGAGGAAGAAGCAGCGACAGAGACCCACCGGGCCTCACCCTACGACGTAGCCCCGGTGCTGGGTGCCGGCGCCAAACCATTCACCGCGGAAATGGAACAGGGCACACCCCTGGGCGGAGCACCCGTCCCCATGCAGCAGTGGGTGAAATCCACGCTGCCGGCGGGGCGCCAGAAGGCGGACCAGGACGATCTGGCCGCTGCCGACCGGCGCCTGCGACGCTTCATGCCCCAGGGCGCCCTGCTGCGAGCCGAATTGGACGGGGAATTCTGGTTGAACTTCGGACTGGGCAGCGAGGTGACCGTGTGGTTCGGCGGCGATGACACCCTCATCGCCCAACCTCCGGTGCGGGTAGCCGCACGCTTCGCCGGGCTGGCTGAACTGCATCTGGGTGGACTGCTGTGGCCCGAGGGCGCGGCACGCACGGCCAGGACAGCCTATGCGACCCGCGAGGGGGTGGGCCGCGGTCAGGTGATCCTCTTCGCCGGTCAACCGACCTACCGACGCTGGATGCAGGACACGGAACGCATGTTCGTCAACGCCATCCTGCTGGGACCGGGTCTGGGCACGCGCTGGTCCTCGCCCTGGTAGGGCCTCAGCCGCGGAAACCGAAGCCCCGGGCCACCATGGTCCCCAGCAGCGGGATGAGCAGAAGCAGGGCCAACTCGATACGCAGCAGGATGCCAACTGCCGACGGGAAGGTGTGCTCTACCCCGTCCACCGCCCGGCCACCACCGAAGAACTTCATGGCGGGCCAGATGGACATGAACGCCACCACCACGAACACCGTCAGCTTGATGTGGAAGATGAAATTCACGCCGAAGTAACTGGCGGGCTTGTCACCTGCAAAGAGCCGCAGCAGACCAGTGACCAGTACCAGCACCGCCGCCAAGCCGTACAGCGTGTCAGCCAGGGCCAGGCGGCGGGCGATGGCGCCGTCCACCCGGGGCCTGAACAGGGCCAGTTCCAACGCCAGTCCCGCAAAAAGACCGGCCAGGCCCAGATAGTGTCCATAGTTGATCAGCACGGTGGTCATGGAGATCTTCTTCCGGTGGATTTGGAGTGGGGCAACGCCCCACAGGATGACGCCGAATTGCGGGGGCGCAAGACCCGGTGTGGGATAGACCGGACCAGCGATGTAATCGGCCACCGCGACAGAGCTCCGGGATCGTGCGGAATATGGGCACAAATGAGCGGGTGAGGGATCCCTGGCGTGACATTCAGGCCGGACGGTTCATCACGGCCCACTTACGGCGTCTCGGTATCCGTCTCTGCTTCAGACTCGGTTTCGGGCGCGGTTTCGGGCGCAGCTTCGGCTTCACTGTCGGTGTTGGATTTCCCGGCAACCTCACTGCCCTCTTCAAACCCGTCATCCAGCGGGGCGATGGTCGGACCGGTACCGACGGTTCCGTCCTCGACAGCCTGAGCCTTGCGTTCCAGCTTTGCCTGACGCTTGGCTTCCTTCTTGGCCCTCTTGTCCAGTTCCTTGCGACGTTTTTCGTAGGAGAAATGCGATCTTGCCAATGCTTCACCTTTCCATTCGGGGAAAGGCAAATGTCTCAGGTCACACGCCGTGAGTCAAGTCCGAGGGAACCTGCCCTACTCCGGCTGATCGAGACCTTCGTTGTCAGCGGCCTCGACCGCGCCCCGGTCCCCGGCCCATTCCCGGCCCGCGCCACGCACCCGGTCCCCGGCCAGCTCCTGGTCCCCTGCCGGGGCCGCGGCCTCTACCCCAACCCATGCCGCGTCCGCGGGGTGCTTCCTGCGCAGTGTCGTTCTTTTCGGTACCGTCGCCGCACCGTCCCAGTCCGCGACCGGTACGTGGTCCCTCGCCCATGGGTCCTTTTCTGTCTTCACCAGGCATGACTCACCTCTTTGTTTCAGTTCCCCGGATCCTCGGATTCGCGGTTGCCCCGCCCCCCGCGTCCTCGCCCGTGGCCGCAGCCGTGCCCCCGACGACGGCCGCGACCACATTCGTCCGGGACCGTCTCGACCACGCCGCCCTCCACCCGGATCGCCATGCCCTGGGTCAGGGCGGTGGCAGTCTTGCGTCGGGCCTGGGCCAGTATACGGCCGGCGGTGGCACGCGAGACATTCATCAGCGCACCCACTTCCTCGTGGGAGTGGTTCTCCAAATCCGCCAGGCGCAGGGCCTCGAGCTCGTCCAGGCCCAGGATCACCTCCTGCAGATCACGCAGGGGCACGCCAGCGGGTTTGAAATGGACTGCGGCCGGATTGTGGCGCACACAGCGTGGTTTTGGCGGTCGGGACAAGTGTGGATCCTCCTGTTTGACTTTCGATAGTTATGAGCATATACTCTTAACTGGCAATCGTCAAGATGCTATATCCAGAGACCGGGCGGCGGAAGCGAGAATGAAACTGATCATTACTTCCCGGGGGCCGGACCCCACCGACATCGTGGACCCGTGCTTCGGCCGTGCCCAGTGGTTCATCATCCATGATGACGAGAACGGGGAGTTCACGCCGCTGGACAACGCGGCCCAGGTGCAGATCTACTCGGGTATCGCGGGCACTGTCGAGGAGGCACTTCAAACCTGGCGCCGCGGTGATCTCGAACTGCTGACGGGTCCCGACGGCTCGCCGCAACACTGAACGGAGGCGATCATGCGCATCGCCATAGCCAGTGGTAAAGGTGGCACAGGCAAGACCACCGTGGCGGTCAACCTGGCCTTGATCGCCGTCCGTGCCGGCCAGACGGTGCATCTGGGCGACTGTGACGTCGAGGAGCCCAACGCCCACCTGCTGCTGGATCCCGCCCTGGAACCGCCGGAACCGGTCACAGTGCCGATCCCGGTGGTGGACGCCGAACTCTGCCAGCACTGCGGCAAGTGCGCGGACATTTGTGAATTCAATGCCATCGCCTGTCTGCCCGAGCGCACCATGGTCTTCGAGGATCTCTGCCACAGTTGTGCCGGCTGCTGGCTGGTTTGCCCCGAACAGGCCAT
>QNDV01000046.1 GCA_003646045.1 bacterium | reverse complement strand
CCGACCATGTGAATATAGGCTCGGGCGTCAGGATCGGTGCCCAGTCGGGGATCATGAAGGATGTGGCGTCCGGCGCCTCGGTGTTCGGTTCGCCGGCGCTGGACGTGGGAGAGGCCTTCCGCATCTTGGGGGCCATGCGCAAGCTGCCCGCGATGTTGCGGAGGCTTGCCAAGCTCGAACGCGAATCTGATCAGGAGTAGGGGCGGATGATCTGGTTGCAGAGAACAGTGGCACGGGAAGTGACGGTGGAAGGTATCGGCCTTCATTCCGGTCAACCCGCGCGCATGACGTTTGCCCCGGCGCCGCCCAATGCGGGACTGGTCTTCGTGGTGCCCGGACCCGGGGGCGAGGTCCGTATCCCAGCCCTGGTGGAGTACGCGGTACCCACCGAGGATCTGGTGCGGGCCACCACCCTGACCCGTGATGGAGCCACCGTCCACACCGTCGAGCACGTCTTGTCGTCCTTGGCTGGCCTGGGTGTGACCAACTGCGAGATCAGGCTGGAGGGCGGCGAGCCGCCGGTACCGGCCTGCGGCAGCTCTCTGAGCTATGTGGAGATGATCGACGAGGCGGGTATCGAGAACCAGGGCCTGCCGTCTCTCTATTATCGTATCACGAGACCCGTTTCCTGGCGGGACGGGGATATCGAGATCATCGCCGAACCCTGTGACCATTTTCGCCTTAGCTTCCACGTGGACTACGAGGAACCGGGTATCGGCACCCAGTCCGCGAGCTTCGAACTCCGCCCGGATATCTACCGACGCGAGATCGCTCCGGCGCGGACCTTCGCGCTCATGAAGGATGTGGCACGACTGCAGGAGCAGGGGCTGGCCCTCGGTGGCAGTCTGGAAAACGCGCTGGTCTTCGAGGACGGCAAGCTTGCCGGGAACCAAACCCTGCGCTTCCTGGACGAACCGGTGCGCCACAAGATCCTGGACCTGCTGGGGGATCTGGCCCTGTTGGGCATGCCCATCCAGGGTCATGTCAAGGCCCGGCTGGCGGGACACGCCGCCAATGTGGATTTCACCAGAATGCTGGCCAAGACCGAACGACGCATGCCCAGGATCTACCCGCCACGCAATCCCGTGGGCTGGGATATCGGCTCCATCATGGACATGCTGCCCCACCGCTATCCATTCCTGCTGGTGGACCGTATCACTGAGATCGAACCGGGGCACCGGGTGGAGGCCATCAAGAACGTGACGGTCAATGAGCCCTTCTTTCAGGGCCATTTTCCCGACTATCCCATTATGCCGGCTGTGTTGATTATCGAGGCCATGGCTCAAGCCGGCGGTGTGTTGTTGCTCAGCACGCTGGAAGACCCCCGGGGGAAACTGGTATACTTCAGTGGCATCGATAATGCGCGTTTCCGGCGTCCGGTGACGCCTGGGGACCAGTTGCGATTCGAGTGCAAGATGATCAAATTACGAGGGCCAATTGCCAAGATGAAGGGTACCGCCTACGTGGGTGACGAAAAGGTTGCCGAGGCGGATCTCATGTCGAGCATCGTCGACAGCTGACTGGTGGCACCTCAAGGAGGGTGATCTTGGATCCCATCAAGATGAACAAGGTACCGGGACCGCATCCCGTACGGGAGGCGGAAATCCACCCCACGGCGGTGGTGCATCCCTCGGCGCGTCTGGGTCACAACGTTACCATCGGGCCTCACGCGGTCATCGGGGCCGACGTGGTGCTGGGGCCGGACTGCGTGGTGGGTTCTTCGGTACTCATCGAGGGGCGTACGGTGATCGGGCGTGGGAACCGCTTCTTCCACTCGGCCGCCATCGGCTGCGAGCCCCAGGACAAGAAATTCGGTGGCGAGACCAGTTTCGTGGAGATCGGCGACAACAACGATTTTCGAGAGTTCTGCACCGTCCATGCAGCCACGGGGGAGGGCGAGAAAACCCGCCTCGGTGATGGCAACCTTTTGATGGCATACGTGCATATCGCGCACAACTGCCATATCCAGGACAACACGGTCCTGGCCAACGCAGTGAACCTGGCCGGGCACGTCACTGTGGAGTCGGGCGCCATCGTCGGTGGCATGACTCCGGTGCATCAGTTCGTGCGCATCGGGTCCTATGCGTTCGTGGGGGGCGCCAGCCGTCTGCCCCAGGACGTGCCGCCCTTTATAAAGGTGGCGGGCAACCCGGTGGAAGTAGCCGGCATCAACAGCATCGGACTCAAGCGCAATGGATATACGGACCGGGATGTGCGCAATCTCAAACAGGCCTACCGGCTGCTTTACCGCTCGGGTCTGAACGTGACCCAGGCCCTGGACAAGATCGCTACCGAGTGTGAACTGACGGGCCAGATCGAGGACCTGATGGCTTTCATCCGCCGCAGTGATCGGGGGATCGTGCGGTGATGACCGTGACGGTCGCCCCGATGGATTGAGCCCCCGTGGGGACGGGTAGGCCGCACCGAGTCTTCATATCCTGCGGGGAAGCCAGTGGAGACCGCTGGGCCGCCGCCTTGGTGGGGGCCCTGCGCGAGAAAATACCAGGACTCGAAATCACCGCCCTGGCTGGACCGGAAACCCGGGCGGCCGGGGCGACTCTCGTCAGGGATACCGCTGACCTGGCGATCATGGGATTCGCCGAGGTGGTGCGGCAACTGCCGCGGTTGTGGCGGGCGGAAAAGGAACTGGCACGGCACATTGCCGACGCCGGCATCGATCTTTTCGTGCCCATCGATTTCCCCGGTTTCAACAGTCGTCTGGCAAACCACGCCCGCCGCAGCGGTGTGCCTGTATTCTGGCTGATCGCCCCCCAGGTCTGGGCCTGGGGCAGTTGGCGGGTCGGGGGTTATCGCCGACGCATTGATCGTCTGGGCACCATATTGCCCTTCGAGACGGAGTACTTCGAGCGCCGGGGCTTCGACGTTTTCCCCATGGGTCACCCCTTGATGGAAGACTACGGGGATACCTCGGTTTTCGAGCGGGAACTTGCGGCCCGGGAAGCCAGACTGACAGGACGCGAAATGTTGACGGTGGGGCTGTTGCCGGGTTCGCGTCGCCAGGAGTTGAATCACTTGCTGCCGCAATTGGCGGTGGCGGCCCGCACCATGCGTTCGCTGCTGGGTGGCCGCCCCGTGCGCTTTCTGGCCAGTGCGGCACCGGGCGTGGACCGGGAGCAGTTGTCCCGCGACCTGGACGGGGTGGCCGAAGCCACCGCCGAACCCCTGTCGGAACTATTGCCGCGACTCGATGCCGCCCTGGTGTGCAGCGGAACGGCCAGCCTGGAAACCGCCCTGGCCGGGGTGCCCCACGATATCATCTATCGTACGGGTGCCCTGAATCACTGGCTGGCCCGGCGCCTGGTCAGGGGTGGACGTATCGGGCTGGCAAACCTGATCCTGGATGCCGACCTGGTGCCGGAAAGGGTCCAGGGCTCGGTGGCTCCCCTGCCCCTGGCGCGGGGAGTCATGGACTGGGTCAACCAGCCGGTGCGGCGTACGGCTTTCCATGCGGGAGTACGACAACTGCGGGCCCTGTGTGGTCGACCGGGAGTCTGGGAGCGCACCGCCACAGCTATCACGGCCATGCTGGGTGAGAACGGGCCGTGAGCGTCCTGCAGCGGCTCAAATACCTGGCGGCGTCAGGGGGCTGGCGGTTGATGCGTGATACCCTGCGCCTGGACCCGTTGCTGCCGCCCGTACCGGAAGGCGCGATTGTTTTTGCCTGCCTGCATCGCGATATTCTGCCGGCCCTCCTGTATGTGCGGACCCTCAAGCCGGTTCTGGTGGTGAGCAACAGCCCCGACGGCGATCTACTGGTGCATGCCCTGGGGGATGAGGACTTCAGCTACGTAAGGGGTGCCACGGGAGACGGCGGTAGCCGGGTCTTCGTCGCGTTGCGGCGGCTGGTGGAGAATGGTGCCCATGCGGGATTGGCGGTGGACGGTCCCCGCGGCCCTTTCGGTGTCGTCCATGACGGGGTGTTGCAGTTGGCTCGCCTGACCGGACGGCCCATCGTGCCCTTGCGCTGTCGGTGTCGCGTGTCGTCCTCCCTGCGGACCTGGGATCATGCCGCCATACCCTGGCCTGGTTCACGGGTGGAGATCCGGCAGGGACCGGCGTTGCTCGTGCCCCGGGACGCGTCGCTTGAGGACCTGGCCGACACCAGGAACAGGCTTGCCGCCTGGTTGCTGGACAGTAAGTGGGAGCAGTCGTGAAGATCCTCGACCTGCGTACAGCAATTCACCGCGTATGGCGCCCGGTTACTGCGTCACGCCGACCGTGGTGGCAGGGCACCGTGAACGGGCTCATGGATTTCATCCAGGACCGGCGGGTGAGTCGACGGTCCGCGCCACCCGCCAGGCCGCGCATCGTCTCGGTGGGCAATCTGGCCGTGGGGGGCACCGGCAAGACCCCGGTGGTTATTCAACTGGCACTGGATCTGGCGGCGGCGGGCCACTGTGGTTGCGTGCTGACCCGGGGCTACGGGTCGGGATTGGCCGGCCCCCTGCAAGTGGACCCGGCCGACGAACTGGCGGGTGACGAAGCGCGCATGATGGCCGCCCTGCTGCAACCGACAGGCTGGCCGGTGGTGCAGTCCCGGCGTCGCCGCGACGGGGTCCAGTGGATCCGGCGGCATCTCGACGAAGTGGATCTGGTGCTGCTGGAGGACGGTCACCAGACCCCCATTGGGCGGCACCTTGACGTGCTCATCGTCGATACCTGGCATGATGACCTGGGCGGTCTCGCCGTACGCACGGGGCCGGTCATGCCCTTCGGCCCCTGGCGCGAATCGGCCCGGGGTGCGCGACGGGCGGATCTGCTGCTGCTCGAGGCCCAGGCACCGCCGGCTACCAGCACGACGGGCCAGCCGGTGACGGGTTTCGTCCGGCGCCTGGTCCTGGATCCGGCGCCGGTCACCGGCGCTCCCTGGGCGGCGTTGTCGGGCGTGGCCCGCCCGCTGCGCTTCGAAGAGGATGCCACTGCTGTCCTGGGCCGACCACCGGAACTGGCTATTCGGTGCGATGATCACTCCGGTTACGGCGCCGCCCTCCTGAACCGGATCACCGGGGCCCTGCGTGCCGCCGGCGCGCCCTGCACCGTCACCACTCGCAAGGACTGGACGAAGTTGGCACCGTCGTGGCCGGAAGACCTGCCGGTGATCGTAGCGGACCAGGATTTGAGCTGGACGGGAAAACAGACGCTCCCCGCAATGGTGGGGGAGCGTCTGGATAACCGGTAGGCGTTGAGTCGCTAGTTGGCTGCCAGGGCGTATGTAAACGTTACGCCAACACCGGAGTTGATAACCGTCTCATGTCGACTGCCGCTGTCGTGACCGATGAACTGCAAGTCTGCAATAGCAGTGAAATCCTGAGTGTCGGTCCAAAAACCAGGGAATGAGCCAGGTAAGTTGCCAGGGTCCGCGTACCATGCCGCTTCGAATGCTGCGAGTACGCCGCCTTTCATGGCCCGGTCGACGACCATCACGGCTGAGACAGCATCGGCATTGATAGGCACTTGCAAGTACAACGACCCATTAGTCACGTTGTATTGCGTCAAGTCCAGTGAATCGGGATTCGTAGTGCTCGTGCGCCAAACCAGGTTGTATCCGGTGATGATGAACGAGCTGTAAGCGCTGTCCTCGGGTATGGTCATGGTCGAGACGCTGTACGGGCGTGCCCGGAACGATACCGCGATCTGATCGAACGGAAAAGTATCGTCAGAGGTGCCAGTGAGGGGATCGAAGCCGATGATGCCGTCACCGCCGTCTACGACATAGGCCGACACCAGGGGCGCACCCTCATTGACCAGTTCCACCTCACACACCACACGCTGCCATTCGCTGTCGTTGCCGCTTTCGCAACCGATCAGCGGGGCGAGCCCCAGAAGCAGGGCGAGGGCGGCGGTCAGTACTCGGGTTCTCACGGTATCATCCTCCCGGTGGACAGACATCCAGGGGTGAGCTTATGTTGCAAGGACTCCAGTATTTTCGCCCGCCGGCGCCTGGGCTTTAGCACCAATCGCCATCGGGATTCCCCGGGAGGGAGCATGACTTCCGATTTTAACGCCGAATCCGTCACAAGCCGTTGCCTGGTCGTGGGATCAGGCATTGCGGGGCTGCAGTTTGCCCTGCTGGCGGCCGAGCACGGGACGGTGCGTGTGGTGACCAAGAAGGAATGCCGGGAAAGCAACACGAACTACGCCCAGGGGGGGATCGCCGCTGCCGTCTCGCCGCTGGATGATTTCGAACTCCACGTCACCGATACCCTGCAGGCGGGGGACGGCTTGTGTCGCGAGGAAGTGGTCCGGGCCATGGTGGAGGCGGGTCCGGGCCTCATCGATCGCCTGGTGAGCCACGGCGTACGTTTCAGCCGTGTCGAGAACGGTGATGGTTCCTATGCCCTGGGTCGGGAGGGTGGCCACTCCCGGCGCCGTGTCCTGCATTGCCGGGACCTGACCGGACAGGAAATTGAGAGCCGCCTGCTGGAGGCCTGCCAGGAGCACCCCCGGATCACCCTGGACCGGGATCATATGGGGCTGGAGCTGCTGAGCGGGGCCGACCTGGAGTTGGCGCCCGAGTTCGCCGGACGTGTTGTCGGTGCCCTGGTGCTGGATCGCACCACCCTGGGGCGACAGGTCTATCTGGCGGATGTGGTGGTCCTGGCCACCGGTGGCTGTGGCAAGGTCTACAGCTACACCAGCAATCCGGATATAGCCACGGGGGACGGCCTGGCCATGGCCTTCCGTGCCGGTGCCGAGCTGCGCAATCTGGAATTCGTACAATTCCATCCCACCTGCCTGTATCACCCCGAGGCCAAGAGTTTCCTCATCAGCGAGGCAGTGCGGGGCGAGGGCGCGGTACTCATCAACCACCGCGAAGAACGTTTCATGGCCCGCTACCATCCGTTGGCGGACCTGGCGCCCCGGGATACCGTGGCCCGCAGCATAGACCACGAGATGAAGACCAGCGGCGACCCCTGCGCATTCCTGGATCTGCGTCATCTGGACCGGCAGGTGGTGGAAGAGCGCTTTCCCAATCTCGTGGCCACCTGCGCCCGATACGGGATCGACATGGCGGGTGAGCCGGTACCCGTGGTGCCCGCGGCCCACTACATGTGCGGCGGTGTCGCCGTGGATCTTGACGCCCGCTCGACCCTGCCGGGATTGTTCGCCATCGGTGAAGTTGCCTGTACGGGAGTCCACGGTGCCAATCGACTGGCCAGCAACAGCCTCCTGGAAGCGGTCTATTTCGCGGATCGCGCTGCCGCGGCCCTGGCCGACGAACCCGTGGTCTTTGCGGGACTGGCGCCCCGTCTGCCGACCCGCTTCGGACGCCACCATTCCCAGGCACCCGCCGCCGAGGTGATGGTGGTGGAGCACGACTGGGACGTGGTGCGCCGGATCATGTGGGACTACGTGGGTATCGTGCGCGAGCGGCACCGGCTGGATATCGCCCTGCGGCGCCTGCGTGCTGTGCGCGAAACGGTGGAACTGGTCTACGGGAAGGCCCTGCTGGATCCGAATGTGGCCGAGCTGCGCAACATCGCCCTGATCGGGGAGTTGATCGTGATCTGTGCGACCAGCAGGCATGAAAGCCGGGGCCTGCACTATACCCTGGACTACCCGGCAAAAGCGCGGGATGCCCTGGATACCGTGTTGCAAAGGGGACAACCCCTCGCGGGGTTGGTGCCGTTCGAACCGGATGTCCAGCGTGATTGATGCCTGGTATGAGACCGCGTTCGGTCCCTTTTATCCCCTCATCTACGGCCATCGTGACGACGCCGAGGCCAGCCGCTGTCTGGAACAACTGGGTCGCATGGTGCCCCTGGCCGAGCCCCTGCTGGATCTGGGCTGTGGCGAAGGACGCCACCTGGAACAGCTGGCTGAGCGTGGCGCGGCCGTGGGCCTGGACCTTTCGGCACCGCTGTTGGCCCGGGCGCGCGGGCGAAAGGAATCCCGATTGAACCTGGTGCGGGGGGACATGCGCCGGCTGCCGTTGGCGGACGCCAGCCTCGGCACGGTGCTCTCCCTCTTCACGGCTTTCGGATATTTCGACGATGCGGCGGCAAATGCCCAACCGGTGGGTGAAGTGGCCCGCGTGCTGCGGCCGGGCGGCCACTGGTGCCTGGACTATTTCGATGCGGACCGGGTTCGCAACGAGCTGGCAGGCACGAAGCCGGCCGTGCGTCGACGTGACGCCGGCCCCCTGGTCGTGGCCGAAGAAAGGACCTACGATGACCTGCGTCGCAAGGTCTGCAAGATGGTGACGCTGGCGCCGAGGACCGGCCACGTGGACGAAGCCGCCGCCTGGGGGTGCCCACGGAAGGGATTGCGTTACGTGGAGGAAGTCATGGTCTTCAGCCTGGAGGAACTGGACAACATGGCCCGGGCCGCCGGCCTGCATCGGGTGGCCGCCGCCGGCAGCTACGACGGTGATCCCCTGGGTGCGGGCGACCGCTGGTTGCTGGCCTACCGACGGAGCGACACGGCATGACCGACCTGACCAAGCCGCGGGCCGGAGCGCCATTGACCGGGGCCGCACGCGGCAATGTACTTTATCGCGACTGGCTGGACAACGAGGCGACCGTCGCGTTGGCGAGCACTGTCACCAAGGAATCCGGGACTGGCGAATGGTTCGGTTCCGACGAGGCACGGTCGTGGGCCAGCGAACATCGACAGGACCTGCCCGGAGAGGGTCGCGCCCGCTTCGACCACGACCTGGCGGCTCTGCACCGGGGTGACGCTTCCGTGGTGGTCACCGGGCAGCAACCGGGTTTCCTGGGTGGACCCCTGCTGACGATACACAAGATCGCCACGGCCGTGGCTTTGGCCGACCGGCTCAGTGCCGCCGGGAAACCGACCATACCTGTGTTCTGGAGTGGTGACGACGACGATGACCTGGTGGAGGCCCTGGACCTGTGGGCCTGGCGCCCGCCACGGGGTCTTGTGCGCAGCCGGGACTGGTTGAAAACAAGGGTCGGAGACGGTCCCCGCCGGCGCCTGGGTACCCTGGGCCCGGAGGCGTGGTTTGACGCTGAAGGTGACTGGTTCGGTGGCGGTGCAGGCGCCGATGACGATCTCGAACTGGGCCGCCAATGGCAGCGAACCCTGACCGCCGGCGATGATTGGCGCACCCTCGTTCGCCGGTGCCTGCTGGCCGCATTCAGAGGTTGCGGCCTGATGGTGGTTTCGGGTGATGACTCGCGACTCCACGCCGCGGCCGGTGGGTTCTATGCAGAGGTCTCCGCGCGCCGCACGGAATTGGCGGAGTTGGTACATGCCCAGGGTCGCCGTCTCGAGGCTGAAGGCGGTCATGCCCAGATCAGTGATCGGTCCCTGTCCCGCAGCCTCTACGTGCTGGACGGTGACATGCGGCGGCCCCTAGGCAAGGAGACCGTCCCCGTCGATGGCTCTGTCCGACCGGGTATCATGCTGCGCAGTCTCCTGCAGGACAGAATGCTGGCGCCCCGTGCCGTGGTGGTGGGGCCGGGTGAATTGGCCTACCTCAGCCAACTGGAGCCGCTGTACCGGGCGCTGGGTATTGTCCGCAGCCCACTGGTGCCGCGACTTGCGGCCTGGCTACTGCCTCGGTCCATGGACCGTGAACTGCTGGACGCGCACCATCGGATCACGAGCGCCGGTGCAGGAGTGGACGAGGCGGTGGCGTCGTGGCTGCACGACAACAGCACTTCCCTGGAGGTGCTTCTACAGCGGGAACTGGATTTGCCGGCAGACCGTGCCCGCTACCTGGCAGGCCGCCGCCGCAGTCGTTCGGAGCGGGGGGTGCGCAGTCTCATCCGGGGTGAGCAGGCGCGGATCCGGACCGCCGGACCCCGGGAACCGGAGTGGGTATTCCCCGCGGGCCGGCGCCAGGAGCGGGGGCTGGCCTGGATCCCGGTCCTGGCCCTGGGTGGTCGCCGTCTGCGGGATCTGGTCTTACGGGCGGCTGACGCCCACCTGGAAGCCGGTGCCTGTGGCGACTGGCGGGAATGGGAGTGTGAAATTGATGAACCGCATGTCTTCTGAACAACCCGGCTGTGATCTGCTGGTCATTGCGCCCCATCCGGATGACGCCGAGATCGGACTGGGAGGAACCCTGCGCCTGCTGGCTGATCGTGGTCGACGGGTCTGGGTCGTGGACCTGACCCGGGGCGAACTGGGCAGCAACGCCACAGTGGACGAGCGCTGGTCCGAGGCCACAGCTGCCGCACAGGTACTGGGGCTGGCCGGACGCGCCCAACTCGATCTGCCCGATGGCTTCATTGACGACACCGATCCCCGGCAGGCGGGTGCGGTTGCCGACGTGGTACGGAGGCTGCGGCCGCGTCGCGTGGTGACGGCACCCGATGCCGTGCGGCACCCTGACCATCGGATTACGCCCGCCCTGGTGGAGCGGGCCTGCTTTCTGTCCCGACTGGTGGCTTTCCGTCCCGGGACCGTCGATGTGCGCCTGTGGGAGAGGGGCGGGACCTGGCCTGAACCGGCAGAGCGGTGGCAGGTTGAGGCGTGTTTCGGTGTCTGTCCCGACAACGCCGAGCCCACGGTGATCTTCGACGTGACTTCGACCTGGGCAGCCAAACGAGAGGCCCTGGCCTGTTACACCAGCCAGTTCCAGCGCGGTGATGGGCGGAATGCCACCTGGATCAACGATCCCGCCTTCATGGAGAAGATCGAAAGGCGCGGCTCAGCCTGGGGGCAGCGAGCCGGGGTGGAACGAGCGGAAGCCCTGTGGGGCGGTGGGGCTCCGGTATTGTTGGATCTGCCCGACGAAAGATGGGTCTGATGCGCATGCCGGCGGTGGGCATTACGTGCTACCCGAGTCAGGGCGGCAGCGGTGTGGTAGCTACCGAACTCGGGCTGAATCTGGCCCGGCACGGCTGCTCTGTCCACTTCATCACCAGCAGCCTGCCCTTTCGTCTGCGGCGGTATCGGGAGAACATCTTCCACCATCCGGTTGAGATGCCGCACTATCCCGTGTTCGAGCACTCCCCCTACACCCTGAGCCTGGCCACGGCCATGAGCGAATGTGCCGAGAACTGCGGCCTGGATATTCTCCATGTGCATTACGCCATTCCCCACGCCGCCAGCGCCT
>QNDV01000045.1 GCA_003646045.1 bacterium | reverse complement strand
TGTCGCCTGGATCACGGTCGCACCGGCGCCGTCACCGAAGAGGACGGCAATGTCCCGCCCACGGGTGGTCTTGTCCAGCGCCGTGGACTGGACCTCGCCACCGATCAACAGCACCGTACGAGCGGCGCCCGACTGGATGAAACCGTCGGCGGCCGCCAGGCCGTAGACAAACCCGGTGCACTGGTTGCGGATATCCATGGCGCCGGCGGTATTCAGTTCCAGCAGATCCTCGATGAAGACACCGTTGCCGGGAAAGAAGCAGTCCGGATTAAGGGTGGCATAGATCACCAGGTCGATATCCCCGGCCGTTACGTCGGCGTCCTCCATGGCCATGCGTGCGGCCCGGGCACCCATTTCCGCGCCGGTGATTTCGCTGTAGCCATCTTCATTGACCCGCAACCAACGCCGTTCCCGGATACCGCTGCGCTCGATGATCCACTCGTCGGAGGTATCCATCATCCGTGCCAGGTCCGTGTTGGTGACGACCTGCTCGGGTACCCAAAAGCCGGTACCGGTGATGGCGGCACGTGTCATTGTGGTCTCCTTGCGGTCCAGTGTTGGTCAGCGATGTACGGCAATGGCGCCGGGTATCAGTTTCTTTTCCTGCTTGGCGAAGGCCCGGGCCTCGTCGCGGCTGGCGAAGTAGCTGATCCGCACCCGGTAGGCGATGGATCCGTCGGCCAGGTTGGCCATCTTGACCCGGGCGTCCAGACCGGCCTTGCGCAGGCGACCAGCTTCCTTCTCGGCGTTGGTCATGGTCCCGAACGAGCCGGTCTGCACAATCCAACCGCCCCGGGGTGAAGTCTGAATCTTCACCGTCTCGGCGGGTGGTTTGGAGGTAGTAGCCGGTTTGGCGGTGGTGGCCGGTTTGGTGGTTTTCTTCACCGGCGCTTTGGCCTCGGGTTCCTGTTTGGCGGCTTCGGGTGCGGGTTTTGGTACTTCGGTTTGTGCGGCGGGTCGTTCCGGTGTCAGCTCCTGTACCTCGCCCGAGATTTCCACATCCCCCGAACGGGGACTACCTGTGCCGACGATTGCCGTCGAGTCCGTCGACATCGTCACCACGGACCTCTGTTCACCTATACCGCTACCACCGCCGCCGCCCTGGCCGCGAAACAGGAAGAACGCTCCCGCCGCACAGGCTGCAACCGCCACCCACATGATGGGCGAAATTCCCCGCCGGCCACCGGTCTTGGCCAACCGGCTGGTGCCGTCCTTCAGAAGTCCGTCGTGGGATTTTTTCCTGGCCATCCTACCCCTCCCTGGGTTGTCCGCGGTTCGGCGTGTCGGGCCAGCGCAGACTGAACAGGACCGTCACGATCAACGACAATACGAAACCCGGGATCATTTCGTAAAGAGTATCCCTGAGCACGGCGATGTTGTACCAGGTGATCACCGTCACGGTTCCGGTCACCAGTCCGGCCAATACGCCGGCCCGGCTCGTGCGCCGCCAGTGCAACGACAGCAGCAACGGCGGCCCGAAGGCGGCGCCCAATCCGGCCCACGCATACAGTACCATGTCATAGACGAAAGCGCTGGCCCGCCAGGCCAGCAGGAATCCCACCAACCCCACCGCCAGGGTAGCCCAGCGGCCCAGGGCCACCAGGGTTTTCTGGTCCGCCTCGGGGTTGATCAGCTTGCGGTAGATATCCTCGCTGATGGCACTGGCGGAACTCAACAACTGACTGTCGGCGGTGGACATCATGGCGGCGATGGCACCGCAGATCATGATCACCGCCAGCCATTCGGGCATGAAGGTGCGGGCCATCAGGGGCATCAACTGCTCCTGGTCGGCGATGAGCCGGCCTTCGCCCATGGCTTCGGGACCGAACCAGGCCAGACCCGTCAGACCCACGCCGATGGCTCCAAAAAAAGCGATCAACGCCCAGCCGATGGCGATGATGCGGCCCTTGCGGACATCCTGGGGCGACTTGATGGCCATGAAGCGCAGCACCAGATGGGGCTGGCCCATGTATCCCAGTCCGATGGCCAGGCTACCGAGTATGCCGCTGATCGCAGCCCAACCCGTGGCTCCGGGTGCAACATCGAGGTAGGTTCCACCCAGCGCCGCCAGTTTGAGTTGCAGTTCCTGGGGACCGCCCAACTCCACCAGCACCGCCAGTGGCAGTATCGCCAGGGTCAGCAGCATCAATATGCCCTGTACCAGGTCGGTCCAACTGACGGCCAGGAGGCCACCGGCCGCGGTGTAGAACAGCACCAGCACCGCGCCGATGGTCATGCCCTGCAGGCGCGTCACGTCCAGGTAGAAATTCAGGACCTTGCCGGCGGCCAGGAACTGGGCCGCCACATAGAAAGTGAAGAAGAACAGGATGATGGCCGTGGCGGTGATGCGCAGGGCATGGCCGGTGTCATGGTGGCGGGCCTCGAAGTAGTCAGCCAGGGTCAGGGCGCCGTAGCGGGCGGTCTCCTCGCGCAGGCGCCTGGCTATCACCCACCAGGAGAAGGCGATACCCGTGCAGCAACCCACTCCCACCCAGACCGTGCCCATACCCGTAGCGAACGCCAGTCCGGGCAGGCCGATGAGGAGCCACGCCGACTCACCGCTGGCCCGTTCACTGAAGGCGGCGACCCAGGGGCCCAACTTGCGATCGGCCAGCAGGTAGTCTTCCAGGGTGCGGTTTCTGCGCGCGGCAAAAATACCCACGCCTACTATCGCAAGGCTGTAAATGGTGAGGGCTATAACCAGGGGATTCACGCCGCCTCCTGCTGGAATCAGGCCACCAAAGCCCGCTCGGGGCGGGATCGGTGGTGATCATAGAGGGAAGGCGACGATGGTTCAACGCTCGAACGGCTTGGCCGACGGGGATTGCATGGCACGGGTATTCAAGACCGCCCAACACCGATATTGATAACTAATTATCCAAATCAGCAGGGCAATGATGTAGGGTGTTTATCTTCAGGAGGGTACCGGCGCCTGGATCTCGCCCCGGCGTTGGTCTCCGCAATCCGCCCAGGGGGGGAACCATGTCGAAACTGTCCAAGTACTCGCTCGCTGTCGCGATTCTGCTGCTTCTCACCGCATCCGTTTCCGCACAGACCTTCACCTATCCCCACGAAGAGTCCCTCGTGGAAGTGATGTTCATCCAGGAATCGGCGGTCCGTCTGGAGGGCGGCGTCCTGGTGGATCTTGCCGGATTGAATGCCACCGACGGGGTCGATGACCTGGTGGCGATTCTGGGTGGCGGCGAGTGGATTCGCCTCGTCGAGGGTGTGGATGTGCCCACTGTCGACATGTGGCAGATGGAAGCCGAGATGAACCTCGGCGAACCGGTCTACAACCTCAACAACGCCTACCGTCTGGTGTTGTTCAATCCGGTGGATGTGCCTTATGTCGCCGACGATTTCATGATGCTGCCCGGCATCGAATTGGCCTATCCGGTAGCCTTGCCCCCGGAATTGCCGCTACCGCCGGACTATTCAGCCAACCAGGGTTATTTGCAATCCGCGGTCTCGGCACCCGCCGGTGTGGATGCCAACTACGCCTGGACCCAGACCGGTGGCGACGGCACGGGCGTCACGGTCTGCGACATCGAGTACAGCTGGAATACTTCCCACAACGACATCACCAAGGCAGTCGGATCCCAGATCAACACCAACAATGTGGGTGACCCCTTCTCCAACAATAACCACGGTACTGCCGTCATCGGCGAACTGGTGTCCGACGACAACAGTTGGGGTACGGTGGGTGTGAGCAAGGCCGCGACCCTGAAGATCTGCGGCTGCTACTACGGGACGCCCCAGTCCTGGAACGTGGCCGGCGCCATCGCCCTTTCGGTGGCCGCCCTTTCTCCCGGCGACGTGATCCTGCTGGAGCAGCAGACCCAGTGGGGCCCCAATTCCCAGTCCGATTTCATGCCGGTGGAGTGGTATCCGGTCTGGTACCAGTCTTCCAATCCCATGGTCCAGTTGCGGGGTGCGATCTACGCCGCCATCCAGAATGCGGTGGGCAACGGCTATATCGTGGTGGAGGCGGCCGGCAACGGCGGCTACAACATGGACACCTATACCTGGTACGGCGATTCCGGCGCCATCATGGTCGGAGCAGGCGGTGCCTACACCGGCGGCACCTATCCCAACGGCGACCTGCAGAAGCTGAGCTTCTCGAACTACGGCGCGCGAGTGGACGTCCATGGCTGGGGCGAGAACGTGTACACCACGGGTTATGGCTCGCTGTTCTCCAGTGAGGGTACGAACCGCTGGTATACCTCCACCTTCAACGGCACTTCGAGCGCCTCGCCTATCGTGGCCGGAGCTGCGGCCTGTCTGCAGGGGTGGTACCTGGCCAACGTCTCGACCACGCCCCTGACGCCGACTGTCATGCGTTCGACGCTTATCACCACGGGCACCGCCCAGATCTCTCCGCCCTTCGGCAACATCGGTCCCCGGCCGGACCTGGCGGCGGCTATCGCCTCCATACCCGTGGCACCGCCGTTGTGGACTGATGTCACGGCGGGTCCTCTGGGTAATACGGGTCTCAACCGCGGCGTGGCCTGGGCGGACTACGACCGGGACGGTGATCCCGATCTCTACGTCACGGACACCCAGGGTTCGTGTCAGTTGCTGCGCAACGATATCACGGTCTTCACGGATGTCACTGCACCACCCGTGGACAACCTGGCCGCCGCGGGCGAACCCATGTGGGGTGACCACAACAACGACGGCATGGAGGATATCTACCTGGCCAACATGGGCTCGGTCAACCGGCTGTTCGACAACCAGGGTATGATGTTCATGGATCTGCCCGCCGGCGCGGCCAGCGATCCCACCGATGGGGCCGGTGTACAGTGGGTGGACATGGACCTGGACGGTCATCTCGACCTGTGCGTGACCACCGTCAACGGCACGCTCAACCGGGTGTTCGCCAATCCGGGCGATGGCAGCGGCATGTTCGTGGACATGACCATGCCACCCATGGACGACAGCATGGACGCTTGGGACTCGGCCTGGGCCGACTACGACAACGATGGTGACCCGGACTGTTACCTGGTGCGCCTGGGTCAGCCCAATATGCTGCTGCGCAACGACGGCGGCTTCAATTTCATGGACGTCTCGACACCGATGTTGGCGGACGCTGGCAACGGCTACGGCGCCTGCTGGGCCGATGCCGATGGGGATGGCTGGCTGGACCTCTATCTGAGCAACCGGGGCTCGGCCAATCGCCTGTATGCCGGTTCGCCCGGAGGCATCTTCACGGATGTGACCATGGCCGTGACCGGTCAGACCGGCAACAACATGGGCTCGGCCTGGGGTGACTACGACAATGACGGGGATCCCGACCTGTTCGTCTGCGACGACAGCGGGGCCAACAAGCTGCTGCGCAACGACGGTGGCTTCATCTTCACCGATGACACCAACGGACCACTCGGTGACACGGGTCCGGGCCAGGGTTGCGCCTTTGCGGACTACGACCTGGACGGTGATTTGGATCTGTTCGTCGTGAATGCCGGTACCTCCAACCGTCTCTACCGCAACGACATCAACAACGGCAACAACTGGTTGCACCTGGACCTGGCCGGCTACTACGCCAACGCCTCGGCCATCGGGGCGAGGGTGCGCATCGTGGCCGCCGGCGTGGCCCAGATCCGGGAGATCGGCGACGAGGCCGGGTTCTACGCCGAGAACTCGTTGCGGGTGGAGTTCGGACTGGGTGCGGTGACCATGGTCGACTCGATCCAGATCGCCTGGCCCGGTGGTACCGCAACCGATTCCCTGAACGTGGCTGCGGGGCAGATCATCCAGATCGTCGAGCCGATCCTCAGTGGAGTCAACGATGTGCCCAGTACCTTCCGTCTGCTGGGCGGCGTACCGAATCCCTTCAACCCCGAGACGGAGATCCGTTTTGTCATGCCGGGTGAGGGCCCGGTCACCGTTACGGTCTACGACGCTGCAGGCCGCCGCATCCGCGACTTCGGTGAGCGTGTATTCGCCGCCGGTGCCGGCTCGGTGACCTGGCGCGGAAAGGATGACCGCGGACGCCCCATGCCCTCCGGCATCTACTTCGCCAAGGTGCGTTGGGACGGTGGCGAGGAGGTTACCAAACTGGCCCTGGTCAAATGACCGCCCGTCCCTGCTGATGATCAGGCCGGCCGTCCCCCGTGGGCGGCCGGCCGTGCATCGACGACACGCGGATTTCATGTTAGTTTGGCGCATCGAAACATCTGCCACTGGAGGAAATCATGGTCCGCGCCGCCCTGCTTGCCACAGTTCTTGTCACTGTCTTCGCCGCTTCTGCCACGCCGCGACCTGCCCGGGCCGCCGTGCCCCATACCGTACAGTTGGGCATCTACGTGGTGGATATAACCGATCTGGACGAGCGGGCCGGGACCTTCACCGCCGAGTTCGACGTGGTGGCCCGCTGGCAGGATCCGCAGTCGGGTTTTGATGTGGAGGCCGAGGGCCGGGAACTTCGCACGCTCATGGGACAAGCGGCCGCTGCCTTCCTGGACGGAATCTGGAAACCCGCCCTGTTTGCGGTGAACGTCGTGGGAGCGCGGGATGAGGGCCACAACACGGTCACCGAGGCCGCCGACGGTACCATCACCCTCCGCTCACGCATGGTCCGAGCGGTGAGGGCACCCTTGGACTTTCGCCACTTTCCCTTCGATTCCCAGGTATTGCCGGTGCACATCGAGTCCTACCTCTTCGATGCCGACGAATTGGAAATTGTACCTTTCAAGGACTTCAGCGGGTTCGACGACACTTTCCAGATGCACGAGTGGGATGTTCGCAGCCTCACCACGCGCAGTGAGCAGCGGGCGCGGGCCCAGGAGGACGGACGGGTCTATAGTCGCCTCAGTTTTCTCATACACATCCAGCGCCTGAGCGGCTACTACATCTGGAAGATCATGCTGCCCATGTTCATCATCGTCATGGTGTCGTGGATCGTATTCTGGATGAGCGGTGAGATGCTGGGGCGCAGGGCCGGCGTATCGTCCACGGGGATGCTGACGGTCATCGCCTACCAGTTCGTCATCGCCGGCAGCCTGCCCCGGTTTCCCTACCTGACGGTGATGGACTACGTCACCCTGGTATCCCTGGTGGTCATCGCGGCCACGATGCTGGAGAACCTGCTCGCGTCGCGCCTCGACGAGGGGCGCCGATTACGTTTGGATCGCTACTGTCGCGTACTCTTCCCGGTTAGCTATGTCCTGGGCCTGGCCGTGGTTCTGGTTGGCGGCCGGATCACCTGATGGGCAAGGGACGCTACAGCGGTCGCCGCGTCGACGCCTTCGTGTTCGATCTGGACGGCACCCTGGTGGACTCGGAACTGGATATCGCCCTCGCGGCCAATTTTACGCGGTTGCATTTCGGACTGCCGGAGCTGCCCGTGCCCACCGTCACCGGCTATGTGGGTGATGGCGTGGCCCGGTTGCTGCACAGGACCCTGGGCCACGACAACCACCGGATCCCTGCGGGCAGTCCGGTGCCCGAACCCATGCACGCCGAGGGCATGCAGGTCTTCGCCGACCACTACGGTCGCCACCTGCTGGACAATACCCGGCTCTATCCGGGCGTGCTGGAGGTGCTGCGGCGCTTCGCCGCTTTCCCTCTGGCGGTGGCCACCAACAAGCCCCGCGCCTTTACGGATGCCATCCTCACCGGCTTGCACATCGACGGCGCTTTTCGCCGTGTAGTGGCGGGCGACGAGGTGCCTGCCCGCAAGCCGGACCCCGCCCATCTCGCCGCGGCCCTCGAGGGACTGGAGGTGGCACCGGAGAAGGTGGCTATGGTGGGTGACAGCCCCAACGACATCCTGGCCGCCAAGGCCTACGGGGCGTTGGCCGTGGGCTGTACCTACGGTCTGGTCAGTCCGGGGCGCGTACGTTCGGCGAGACCCGACCTGGTGATAGATTCGTTCGCGGAGCTGGGGGAGATGTTTCCGGCCCGCCGGGAGTGATGGGGTCGGCCGGCTTCAGGTCTTCAGCTGCCCCAGGAGGCGGACCAGAAGGGTGCGCACACCTGCGCGAGTGTAGGGATCGTCCGGCGCGGTGATGCCGTCGCTGGTCTCGAAACGGGGTTTTTCGTCGTAGTCCCGGCCCCAGCGGGCATCGGCGTCCCGCACCAGGGAGAACAGGTTTTCCTCGTTGTCGAGAATCCGTTTCAGGAAAACCACCAGGGCGGCGGCCGGCGCCTTGACATGGGTCGCCAACAGCGGCGGATCGTTTTCGAGGCGTGCCAGGATGGTGCGTCGCAGGGATCCCTCGGGGTCGTCCAGGTGGATCTCGAGCATGTTGCGCAACTCCGCCAGTGCCTGGCGGGTCGCAGCCACGGGCGAAGCGCCCTTGAGGGCGTCACCGGCAGCCCGGCCCACGGCTTCACTGAGGGTGAATCGGCGCGGGGGAGGTGCAGGCAGGGGCGCCTGCCCATCCTGATTCTTCTTGTCGCGATCGCTCATGTTCGCAAGGTTACCAGACATGAATGGGGTTACCAGACATGAATGATGACGTGAACCACGGTGATACGGACCGCACGGCACAGGCGCCATCCCATCTGGCCACGGGTGTGCCGGCGACGGGGGGCCAGTTCGTCCTGGAGCGCCGCCACCGCCTGGTCGCGCCCCTGTTGCCGGACCCCTGCGGTACCCTGCTGGACTTCGGTTGCGGCAACGGGGCCCAGACCCTGCGTTTCGCCGACTGCTGTGACAAGCTGATCGGGGTCGACCTGAACCAGGAGTATCTGACGGACTTCCGGCAGGAGGCCACTCGCCTGGGTCTGGCTGATCGGGTCACGGCCATCGCCACGGGCGGCGGGCCGATCCACCTGCCGGACGGCTCGGTGGATGCGGTAACCAGTTTCACGGTGCTGGAACACGTACCCGACGAACAGGCAGCCCTGGCGGAGATGTACAGGGTGCTGCGTACCGGCGGTGTCCTGGTGTTGACTGTTCCCAACCGCTGGTGGATCTTCGAGACCCACGGGGCCGATTTACCGCTGCTGTCGTGGAACCGGGTACCCTTGGTGAGTTGGTGGCCCCGGCGGTGGCACGACAAGTGGGCCCGGGCCCGCATCTATCGTCGCCGGGATATCGTAGAGCTCGTGACCGGTGCCGGCTTCCGGGTGCTGGACACCGGCCGTCTTACCGCGCCCATGGACGTATTGCCGGGCGCCGCGCTGCGGAATCTGGCCCGGGCTACCCTGTTCCGGCCCGACCGGACCCGCATTCCGTTCCTGGCCACCGAGATCCTGGTGGCTGCCGAAAGGTGATCCCATGTCCCGCTTCGTGAAGGTGCTGACGATGGTCCTGCTCACTTCCCTGCTCGCCGGTTGCAGTGGCAACCCCGAGCCCCCGCTGGCCAAGAAGGTCCACCATGAACTTGTCGCCCACGGCGATGTGCGGGTGGACGACTACTACTGGCTGAAGGACCGCGAGGATCCGGAAGTGATCGCCTATCTCGAGGCGGAGAATGCCTACGTCGAGGAAGTGCTGTCCCCGCTGCAGGGCCTGCGTACGGAGCTCTTCGAGGAGATGAAGGCGCGCATCAAGAAGGACGAATCGTCCGCGCCCTACGAGCTGAACGGCTACTGGTACTACACGCGGTTCGTGGAGGGCGGCGAGTACTCCCTGCACTGTCGCCGACCGGGTACCATGGACGGCGCCGAGGAGATCATGTTCGACGGCAACGCCATGGCCGCGGGGCACGACTACTTCGCCCTGAGGGGCGTGGAGGTCAGCCCGGACAGTCGGCTGACGGTTTTTGGCACCGATACGGTGGGACGCCGCTTCTACTCCCTGCGTTTCCGGAACCTGGAGACGGGGGAAACCCTGGCCGACGAAATTCCAGACGTGAAAGCCAACGTCGCCTGGGCCATGGACAACAAGACCGTCTTCTACGGCAAGCAGGACCCGGAAACCCTGCGTTCCTATCAGATCTGGCGCCACGAGCTGGGTACGAAGGTCGGGAATGACGTGCTGGTCTACGAGGAACAGGACGAGACCTTCAGTTGCTACGTCACGCGCACCAAGAGCGACCGCTACCTCATGATCGCCAGCCGGCAGACCCTCAGTACCGAGTACCGTCTGCTCGAAGCCGACAATCCAACCGGCGAGTTCCGCGTGTTCCAGCCCCGGCAGCGGGATCTCGAATACACGGTGGATCATCATGGCGACCGTTTCGTGATTCTCACCAACCTGCACGCCACCAACTTCCGCCTGATGGACTGCCCCGTGGACAAGACCTGGCTGGCCCACTGGCGCGAGGTTGTGCCTCATCGCAAGGAGGTGCTGCTGGAGGATTTCGAGGTATTCCAGGATTTCATGGTGCTCAGTGAACGCTATGACGGCTTGACCCACCTGAAGGTCGTGGACCTGAAGGACGGCAGCAGCCACGTCCTGGATTTCGGCGAACCCACCTGGTCGGCCTGGGCGGCCTACAACCCCCAGATGGACACCACGAATTTGCGCTACGGATACACTTCATTGACGACCCCGTATTCCACCTTTGCCTACGACATGAAAACACGCGACCGCACCCTGCTCAAACAGCAGGAGGTGCTGGGAGACTTCGACCCGGCGAACTACCAGGCAGAGTATATCCACGTCACGGCGCGGGACGGGGTGCAGGTGCCGGTATCCTTGGTCTATCGCAAGGGCTTCGTGCGGGACGGGAAGGCGCCCCTGCTGCTCTACGGCTACGGCTCCTACGGCTACTCCATCGATGCCGGCTTCCGTTCCACCCGGTTGAGCCTGCTGGACCGGGGCTTCGTGTTTGCCATCGCCCACGTCAGGGGTGGCGAGGAGATGGGACGGACCTGGTACGACAGCGGCAAGCTGCTGCACAAGATGAACACCTTCAACGACTTCATAGATTGTGGTCGGCACCTGGTGGCGGCGGGCTACGCCGCACCGGACCGACTGTTTGCCGAGGGCGGCTCGGCCGGCGGTCTGCTCATGGGCGCGATAATCAACCTGGCGCCAGATCTGTGGACAGGCATCGGGGCCCACGTGCCTTTCGTGGACGTGGTGACCACCATGCTGGATGACACCATCCCCCTGACCACCGGCGAGTACGACGAATGGGGCAACCCCCACGACAAGAAGTACTACGACTACATGATGAGCTACTCGCCCTACGACAACGTGACCGCCCAGGCGTATCCGGCCATGCTGGTCACCGCTGGATTGCACGACAGCCAGGTCCAGTACTGGGAGCCGGCCAAGTGGGTGGCCAGGCTGCGTACCCTCAAGACCGACGACAACGTGCTGCTGCTGCGGACGAATATGGACTCGGGGCATGGCGGCAAGTCTGGGCGTTTCCGGGCGCTGGAAGAGACGGCCCTGGGCTATGCGTTCTTCCTGGATCTGGCGGAGGCGCGGTAGGCGTGGCCATCGCAAGGGGGATTCCCATGG
>QNDV01000044.1 GCA_003646045.1 bacterium | reverse complement strand
TCGGTCTGGCCGGCCCTCATAAATCACGCCGCCGCCACGTATTTCTACATGGCGACGGCGTGGTCGATCATCGGGTCCTGACTCGATCATCAGGTTCTGAAAGGCGTACTTCCGGACTACCGGTAGGAGGCCTTCATGGCACCCCAGGCCAGGTTGTCGTTGGGTACACCGTTCTGATCCCAGTAGATGCGGATCATCAGGTCGTCGGTGGCATCCTCGGTCCAACCGCTGCCGGTGTCGGTCCACATGGAACCGACCACGCCCAGGCCGTTGGCCGTATATATGCGGCCCCAACCTTCGCTGAGGGCCTCGACGGCGACGTGGTAGTCGCCCGGTCCTACTTCAAACGTGCGTCCGGACAGGTCGAAGTTGATGTACTCGCTGCCGTTTTGGAAGCTCAGCTGATGATCGGTCCAACCGATGACATTACGGCTGTCGTCCATCAGATAGGCGCGCAGGTAGTCGCCCGTAGCCAGGCTGGGCACGCCGTTGAGCTCTATCGGGTCTTGGAGGCCCAGCGCGAACTCCACGTTGAGGAACTGGGAAGAGCATTCCACAGTGAAGGCCTGGGCATACAGGACCGACGACGTGCCGTCATTCACGAGAATGACATTGTTGGGGCTGCCGAGTCCCGTGCTGATAGCAGACTGGGGACACTGACCAAAAGCGGTGCCGGCCACGAGGGTGGCCAGTGCAACGATGAGAATCTTGCCGAACAGTTTCATGATGGGAGGCCTCCCTAAATGGCTGCCATGGGACATCCGTGGCACCTGAGCCTCCATGTTCGGCACTGCAGAGGGAAACTGTACCGTCGTTTTAGTTTTTTTTGGTCAGTCGCCGGCTGTCTCCCCGAGATGCTCGTCCAGGAAATCACGCACCGCGTTGAACCCCCGCACGCGGTTGGCGGATTTGCGGAATCCGTGGCCTTCATCCTCGAAAACGATGTAGTCCACCGTGCCGCCGCCGGCGCGGATGGCCTCGACCATGTCGTCGCTCTCGCGCCGCAGGACCCGGGGGTCGTTTGCGCCCTGGAGAATCAGCAACGGACGGGTGATCCGGTCACCGTGGAAAACCGGCGAAGTGGCGCGCAGGAAGGCCTCGTCCTCCACTGGGTGCCCAATCTCCGAGTACAACGCCTGGCGGTAGCTCTCCCAGTAGGGGGGGATGCTCTGCAGGGTCAGCAGCCAGTTGGCCACGCCGAAGATATCCACACCGCAGGCGAATTCCTCGGGTTCGAAAGCCAGGGCGGCCAGGACCATATATCCGCCGTAGCTGCCGCCCATGATGCCGATGCGGTCGGGGTCCACCCAGTCCAGGGTCTTGAGGTACTCTTTGGCGTCCACACAGTCCCACAGGGGTTCGCGGCCGTGTCGGCGATCGTCCGCCGCCATGAAGCTCTTGCCGTAGCCCGAGCTGCCCCGGTTGTTCACCGCGAACAGGCCGTAGCCGTTATTGACCAGATACTGCATCTCGGCACGGTAGCCGGCGCCGCTCTGGCCACCGGGGCCGCCGTGGACCCACAGCATTACCGGTACCCTGTTGTCCGGTCCCGCCCCGATGGGCTTGAACAGGGGGCCGGGGATGGTCAGACCGTCCCGGGCCTCGAAGCGCGCGACTTCACCCGCGACCAGGTCGGCGCGGGCGATCTGCGGGTTGAGGGTGTCGGTCAGTTGCCGTGCTTCGCCCGTTTCCAGGTCGTAGAGGAAAATGTTGCGCGGCATGGTGTCGCTCGACACGTACAGCTTCATGAACTTCTCGCTGTGGGAAAAAGCGATACCGCTGACGGTGCCTTCAGGCAGACCGTGAATGGTGAAGGGTTCTTCGTCCCGCGTGATGTTCACCCGGGTGTAGCCGTCCTCGTTGGTTCCGATCACCCGGTAGCGGCCGGACAGGCTGAAATAACAGAAGACCACATCCCAGTCGCTGGCATGGATATCCCCATGTTCACCGGTGGCGAATTCGTATCGCTTCAGCGCCAGGAACTCGCCCCCGTCATTGGTGGAGTAGTACAGGAACCGGCCGTCCGGGCTCACCGCCTGGGGGACATAGCCGGCCTGGCCCTCGTGTTCGCTGATGAGCAGCGGGACGCTTCCACCCCCGTCAAGGTCCACGACGAAGAGGTCCGTATCGTTGCTCGTGTTGCTCCGTGACAACACCAGCCAGCGTCCGTCCGGCGAGATCTCGAAGGGATCCAGCCCCTCGGTGTTCTCGTAGACCATGGTCCTGGCCAGGGTTGCCACGTCCCACTGGAAGAGGTCGAGGAAGCGTGGGTCGCGCTGGTTGTTCTGGGTGAAGAAGGTCTTCAGGTCGGTGTTGAAGCCCGCGAATTCCTCCCGCGTATTCCCGCCCGTGGTCAGATCGCGCACCATACCGTCGGGAGTACGCAGGAAGAGATGGTTGTTCTCACTGCCGTCCTTGTCGCGGCGAAACAGGATGCGGTCGTCCTGGGGCATGTAGGCCACGGCCCAGGTGGTTTCCTCGCCGGTGGTGATAGCCCGGCGGCGGTTCGTGGCCAGGTCCAGCTCGTATACCTGGTACACGCCCGTCTCGTTGCTTGAAACCAGCAGCCGGGTCTCGTCGTGGCTGAAAGAATTGCCCCCCACGGAGATGGTCTTCATGAATTCGTCCATGGTGTATGACCGCGAGGGACCGGTACGGGTGTCGGTGACGTCACTCGTGTCACCGGAGGTGCAGGCGGACACGAGGCCCGACAGGGCGCAGGAAACGAGGGTCAGGTACAGGATGCGCTTCATGGTCTACTCCCGTGGCTGGACATGGTCCGCTGCAACTTACCGGTTCAGGGACGTATTTTGCCTGCTGCCGGTTCCATCACCAAGAGTTTTCCGTCACGTCATCGGCGCCGTACCATGCTCTCGACACTTGCCTGCAGCCCCAGCATCAGTCCGAATACACAGACGATGGCCGCGCCCGTGGGCAGATCCAGCCACCAACTGGCTGCTGCCCCCAGCATCACGGCGACCATACCGATGGCCAGGACCTGGCCCAGGTGACGCAGGCCGCCGTCACAATTGCGGCGACAGACCATCACCGTGGGTACCACCAGCAGGGTGAAGACCAGCAGGACACCGGCGATCTGCACGCTGCTGGTCACCACCGTGCCCAGCATGGCATAGAACAGGAAGTCCCAGCGGGCCAGGTGCATCCCCTGTTTGCGGGCCGCATCCGGGTCATCACTGATCAGCGTCAACCCGCCGTGGAACCGCCAGAGGATCACGCCCAGTACCGTGTACAGGACCGCGGTCTTGAGGACGTCGGTCCAGGACACCCACAGGATCGATCCCACCAGCAGATGGCGGATCTCGTCACCACCGTGGGGGATCTGGGTCAGCACCAGTATCATGGCCGCGGAGAATACGGCGTAGACGATGCCGATGTAGGCCTCCTGGGGGATATTCTCGTCGCGGGTGCGGGTCGCCGAGATGAGCAACGCCCCCAGGAAGGTGGCACCCAGACCCGAGAACCACGCGGTCTGGCTACCCACCTCGGCCCCGCACAACAGGGCCACCGCCACGCCGAAGGCGGCAACCTGGGCCAGGGCGATGTCCACGAAGATGACGCCCCGCCGTACCACGTGACCACCCAGATAGCCGTGCATCACCACCAGTACCAGTGCTATTGCCACCGGGGCGGCCATCATCATGGCGAATCCACCCATCTCAATCTCCTGTCGGCCGGGTCAGTTCGGCCACGATCACGTCGAACATGGTGATATAGTCCGTGGCGGTGGGCAGGGACTGCACCGCTGCCGGCAGGATGATCAGGGTGGCGTCCATGCGATCGGCGGCCTTGCGGGCCACGTCCAGATGATTCCAGGGTGCGGCGATCAGCAGGTGCACGCCCCTGCTTCTGGCCTGGTCCACCAGTTGATCCACGTGCCGGGGGGAGGGCGAGATGCCCGGCCGGTTTTCCACCGCTCCCATCAGGTCGAGGCCCAGCCAGTCCGCCAGGTACTCCCACTGCTTGGTATGGATTACCAGGGGATGGGCGGCCACGGAGGACGCTTGCTCATGCCAGGCGGCGATGCGGGTTGCCAGCGCGGCGGCGAGATCGTCGGCCCGCCGCCTGAAAGCGGCCGCCTGTGCCGGTCGCAGGGCCGCCATGCGTTCAGCCATCAACCGTGCCACCCGCACGCCATTGCGCGGATCCAGCAGGTAGTGGGGATTACCCTGGGGGTGGACATCACCCTGGGCGCGGCTGACGGTACCGGTCGGGACTTCCAGGATAGTCTCGAGGGCCCTGGAACAGTCCAGGTCACCGGGCTTGCCCGGACGGACCCGCGGGTTGCGGGCCTTGTCCATCAGGACGGGCAGCCAGCCCACTTCCAGTTCCAGCCCGGTGTAGCACAGCAGGTCGGCCCGGCCCAGTTTGCGGGCCAACGACGGTTTGGCAGGCAGGAAATGGGGATCGCGGGGGCCGGGACACAGGACGGTCACTTCGACCATGTCGCCGCCTACTTCGGTCGCCAGCCAGCCCAGGTCAGTCACGGTGCAGACCACCTCCAGGCGGTCGTCAGCCAGGGCCGGTCCGCCGAGCACCAGGATCAACGCCAATGCGGTCAGTATGGTTTTCATCACGCGCCCCCTAGTAGAGATGGGCCGGATGCGACCCGATGGTGAAGTTGAACTGCAACGAGACCAGGGTGTCGTCCGCATCGCCCACCCCGTCCTTGAAGTGGGCCACTTCCAGGCGCAGAGCCGAAAATTCGCTGGGCACCCAGGTCAGGTTCGCCTTGTACTCGCTGGCCTTTTGCCAATGCCACAATCCGGCGTGGTGCTCCTCGTCCGCATGGTCGGGATCGTGGGGCAGGTCGCGATCCATGGCGCCGGTGCCCAGACCCAACCACCAGTTGCGCTGAAAACGGTACTGGGCAATGGCGTACCACCCGCTGGGGTTCTCGGCGCCCTGATCCGGCTGCGGCAGGATCACCTCGCCGGTCAGGGTCATGGCCGGGCCGTGGGTGGAGGTGGACGAAACCCACTTCCAGGTCATGTCGGCACCCCAGACCTGCAGATCTCCCGTGAGTGGATCCTCCGGGTGCAGCATCAGGTAGTCGTGGGCCATGGGGCCTCGCAACCAGGACCCGGATACTTCCAGTGTGGCGTCGTCCGTAAGGTCGAAGAGATTGATCAGCCGGGCCCCGAAGACCGCGTCGCGCGATTCGGCCGCGAAGATGCCGGCCTTGCCGTCCACCGCGTAACCTTCCAGGTCGCAGTACCAGGGCAGGGGCAGGCCGTGGGCCAGACGGACGCCGGTCTCGGTCAGGCCGTGGCTGCCCAGGAAGGTGCGCACCGCCAGCGGCGCATCCACGAAGGGAAACTGGTGGGTGTGCAGGGGGACGTGCTTGCCGAAAGGCAGGAAGTCCTTGCCCAGACGCATACCCAAGCCGGCTGGCAGTTCCTGGCCATCGACATACACCACTTCGACGTGGCCCGAGTAGCCGCCCGCCTCGTGGGCATCATCCGGGTCGCCGTCGTGGTCATGGGCGTGTTTGGGATGGATGGCGAAGATCAGGTTGGCCTTCCAGTAGGGATCGACGATGGAGGTGAACTGCACCTCCGCTTCCTGCAGGTCGGCGCCGTTGACGGCCCGCTCGGTGCTTTGGTCTGCCACCCTGCCGAGCAACAGGGCGTTGACGCTGATGGCCGGATTGAATTCACGGTTCACGCCGGTGGCGGTGCTCGATTGGGCCAGGACGGGAACAGCCAGCGCCAACAACAGCGCCACACCGCATCCGATGCACAGGTTTTTCATGTCGTAATTCCTCTCGATCGTGATTCCGGGAGCAGAGAACGGTAGCGTTCAGGTAACCGGATTCACGACGGGAGGTGCACGGCCGCGGGGGACCAGGGTCAGGGCCGTTGCGCGGGAGACATTCGGGGCGGGTTCGAGACGGCCCGTGACGACCGGTTGGGCAGGGATGTAGGAAACGGCGTAATCGACGGGGTTGCCGTCCAGGTGCAGGCAGATGTCACAATCGGTGCCCGCATCGGGTTCTTCGGCGTGGTCCTGCAACCAGTGGACCGGCACCAGGACCGCTATCATCAGGACGAAGGCAGCGCCCCCGCAGAACAACCAGGGGCGGCGATGAGCAGTGAGTATGCTGTTCCGGCCAGCCATGTATTCGATACTAACCGCTGGGCAGATCGCTGCCAAGGACGCGTCCTGGCGGAAGGTCCGTGGTGGGCTAGCAGGTCAAGGTCCGCGCGGCCAGGTCGCGTCCCGAATCCGTCAGCCGCAGACGCTGTCCGTCGCGGACCACCAGCCCCGACTCCTCGGCCAGTGTCACGAGTTTCAGGGTGAATTCGGGGGTCCAACCCACCTCGCGCCCGTGGAGATGGTCGATGCGTGATTCCTCGGCTTCCTCGGGACGGCCTTCATGCTGGGCCAGATGGATCGCCAGCACGGTGCGGGCGAATTCCCAGCGCTGGCGCCGGCGGCGAAGCATCACGGCCACCAGGCCACGCTCCGGCGCCGCCAGGAATCCGACCAGGAACACCAGTCCCACCGCCACCGCGATGCAGCCGGCGATGGAAGCATCCCACCAGGTAGCCAGGGCGAATCCCAGCGCCGCGTCCAGGGCGCCGATCAGGGCGGCCAGGATAAGCAGCCGATTCAGGTGGTCGGTCAACAGGTAGGCAGTGGCGGGCGGACCCACCATCAGGGCCACCACCAGGACCAGGCCCACCGAGTCGAAGGCACCCACGGCGGTAACCGAAACCAGGGCCATCAGCCCGTAGTGGATCAGGCCCGGAGCCAGGCCCAGGGACGCTGCCAGCCCCGGGTCGAAGGTCGCCAGCTTCAGTTCCTTGAAGAAGACCACCACCACGATGAGATTCAGGGTGGTCACACCGCTCATCAACCACAGGTGGCGCGGCCCCCAGTCCTGCCCGCCGATCACCAGCCGGTCGAAGGGGGCGAAGGCCAACTCGCCCAGCAGCACCGCGTCCGTGTCGAGGTGGACATCGCCGGCGTGGCGCGTGATCAGGACGATGCCGAGGCTGAAGAGGGCCGGGAAGACCAGGCCGATGGCTGCGTCCTCCTTTACCCGCCGCGTGCCGTGGAGCAACTCCACCAGGGCCACGGTCAACAGGCCCGTGAGTGCGGCGGCCACCAGCATCCAGGGCGAACCCAGGTCACCGGTCAGGAGGAAGGCGACGGCGATGCCCGGCAGGATGGCATGGCTGATGGCGTCGCTGAGCATGGCCAGGCGACGCAGCATGAGGAACGTGCCCACCGTGGCGCAGCCCACCGCCGTAACCATGGCGATGGCCAGGATTTCCAGCTGGGGAACGCTCATGACCCGTCCTTTGGCTGCACCAGTTGGCGACCGCGAACCACGCCGGCCTCGGTCAGTACCCACTGGCCGTCGGCTTCGGACCGCACCAGGTTCTGCTGCGCCAGTTGGTTCAGGGCGCGACGAACTCCCGTGCCGGCGGCCATGGTCCGCAGGACATTGACCGCGTGGGGGGCGGCGGCCGGTTCGGAGTGCTGGGCGGCCAGACGATACAGGTCGGCCAGCACCGTGTCGGAGGCCAGGTGACGCCGCTGCCTGCGCAGTCGCAACTGTTCCGCCAACAGGCCCCGGCGGGGGGCGGCCAGCAGCGAGAAGACAGTGATGGTCGTGATCACCAACACGATGGTGGGGCCAGTGGGTAAATGGGGCACCATACTGCTGATCACAGCTCCGGACAGTCCGGCCAGGGCGCCGAACAGGCCGGCCAGGGGCACCATGCGGTCCAGCCGGTCGGTCCACTGGCGGGCGGCGGCGGCGGGGGCCACGATCATGGCACTCATCAGTACCACGCCCACCGTCTGCAACCCGATGACAATGGCCACCACCAACAGGGAAGTCAGCAGGATGTCCAGACCGCGCACCGGCAGTCCGAGCACCGCCGCCAGATCCGGGTCGAAACTGAGTAGCTTGAATTCCTTCCAGAATACCAGCAGTGCCGTCAGCACCATGGTGCCGAGGATTGCCATGGTGACCAGGTCCTCACCCACCAGGGCGGCGGCCTGGCCGAAGAGGAAACGGTCCAGGCCCGCCTGACCCGCACCGGCCGATCTCTGGACCACCGACAGCAGCACCAGACCCAGGCCGAAGAACGTCGACAGCAGCAGGCCCAGGGCCGTGTCCATCTTGATGCGTGTAGTGCGTACCACCAGCATCACCAGCAGGGCGGCGCACCAGCCAGCCAGCGCTGCGCCGAGGACCAGCACCAGGGGGGCCTTGCTGCCGGTGAGCAGGAAGGCCAGCACGATACCGGGCAGCGCCGCATGACTGACCGCGTCGCCCAGCAGGCTTTGGCGCCTGAGTACTGCGAAAGTTCCCAGGGCGCCGCTGACCAGGCCCAGGGCCGCCGAACCCAGTCCCACTGTCCGCAGGGTATAGTCGAACACCAGGTCGTGCAGCAGGTTCACGGCCGAATCCGTCCGAAGGAGGGGATCGCGGGGTCGTCGCCCCCGGTGTAGGGGTCCGCCGGAGTCTTGCGGTGCAGGAATTCCACCCGTCCGCCGTAGGCCAGACGCAGGTTCTCATCGGTGAAGGCCTCGTCCACGGTGCCGCTGGCGATGCGCCGCACGTTCAGCAGGGTGACCATGTCGAAGTACTCGGCCACCGTCTGCAGGTCGTGGTGTACGACGATCACGGTCCGGCCCCTTGAACGCAACTCGCGCAACAGGTCGACGATGGCCCGCTCGGTCCTGGCGTCCACACCCTGGAAGGGTTCGTCCATGAGGTAGACACTGGCCTCCTGGATCAAGGCCCGCGCCAGGAATACACGCTGTTGCTGACCCCCAGAGAGTTGACTGATCTGGCGGTCGCGATAGTCGGTCATGCCCACCATTTCGAGGGCCTCCAGGGCGGCGTCGTTTTCGGCCCGACCCGGGCGCCGCAGCCAGCCCAGACGTCCGTAACGGCCCATCACCACCACATCCAGGACCGTGGTGGGAAAGTCCCAGTCCACGCTGCCGCGCTGGGGGACATAGCCCACCAGGTGTCGTTGTCGGCGGTAACTGTCGCCGTGGATCAGGACGCGGCCGGCCGTCGGTCGCACCAGGCCCAGGATGGCCTTGATGAGTGTGGTCTTGCCTGCCCCGTTGGGACCGAGAATGGCCATGAGCCGTCCTGCCGGCACCGTCAGGTCCACGTCCCACAGTACGGGGTTTTCGCGGTAGGCCACCGTCAGGTCGGTGACTTCCACCGCCGGGTGCCGGCTGTCAGTGTTCATGGTCCGTACTCCCGAGGCTGCCGACGATGGTGTTCACGTTGTGGCGGACCATGCCGACGTAGGTGCCCTCGGGCGATCCCGCATTACCCAGGGAATCGGAGAAGAGTTCGCCGCCCACGGTCACTTCGAAGCCCCGGTCCCGCACCGCGGCCTGCACCGCCTTGATGGCCCGGGGTGACACGGATGATTCCACGAAGAGGGCCGGTATCCGCCGCTCGACAATATAGGCCACCAGTTCCTGTACATCGGCCGTACCCGCCTCGGTGGCGGTGCTGATGCCCTGCAGACCACGCACCTCCAGGCCGTATGCCCGGCCCAGGTAGTTGAAGGCGTCGTGGGCGGTGATCAGCACCCGGCGCCCGGCCGGAATGCCGGCGAAGGCGGAGCGTGTCCAGGCATCGAGGTTCACCAGTTCGTCACGGTAGATCCCGGCCCGCTCGCGAAAGCCGGCGGCGTGTGCCGGGTCCAGTTCACACAGGATGTCGGTGACCGCGGTGATGCCCCCGCTCCAGAGCAGGACATCGAACCAGATGTGGGGGTCGTGGGCACCGGCGAATTCCGCCGGCGAGAGCAGCTTGTCCGCAGGCACCGACTCGCCCACGGCCAGGGTTGGTTGGCGCGCGTTCAACCGCTGCAGCACCTCGGACATCTTCGCCTCGAGATGCAGACCGTTGAAGGCAATCAGGTCGGCTCGGCGCAGGCGCTCCACATCGCCGGCGCTGGCCTTGTAGAGATGGGGGTCGACACCGGGTCCCATGAGGGTGGTCACCACGACACGGTCGCCTCCGATTCGCGTCACCATGTCGCCGATCTGGCCGGTGGTTGCCACCACGGACAGACGGTCACCGATGTTGTTGTCGCTGCTGTTGCCGCCGCATCCCGCCAGGACCAGGATGAGGGTCAAAACCAGGGCGGGACTCCAGCCGGCGTATTCCCGAAACTTCGCACTCATGGGTGCTCCTCGTTGAATGTGGATCTGCAAGCACTACAATCACGCACCAATCGCGATGATCGGCAATATCACCGCCGGAAGGACACCTGTTCCGCAGTTGACATTTGCCGGGGACCAACTGACTTTCCCGAAAGACATGACCATCCCGGGGAAGTCCGGTTCGCGCAGGTCTGTGCACCGGGAGGGGTGGCCGTAATCCGTCGGTTCCACCGGCCAGCCATGGGGCTCGCAGCAATGAACGACCAGGGAAAGTCCGAAACACCTGACACCGACCCTCTGCTGGCTTCCTTTGCGGCACCTGCTCCCGAGGCCTGGCGGGCCGAAGTGGAGCGCCTGCTCAAGGGGGCCCCTTTTGACCGGGCCATGTTTACCAGGACCATTGAAGGTCTCAGCGTGGGGTCCATGGCCACGGCAGCCGATACCCTGGACCTGCCCTGGCCTGATCACCAGCCGGGGGCCGCTCCCTACCTGCGCGGCGCCACCGCTGGCGGTTACCTGGGACAGCCCTGGCTGGTTGCCCAGGAACTACGCCTGTCCACCGCCGAGGAATTCAACAACGCCCTGCGCCACGATCTGAAGCGGGGGCAGACGGCCGTGAACCTGGTACTGGATCTGGCGGGGTGTCTCGGGTTGGACCCCGACCAGGCGAGTACCGGCCAGGTGGGTTGTACAGGTACCTCCATCGCCTCGTTGTCCGATCTGGCGGTGGCCCTGGACGGTGTCGATCTCGACCATATCCCCGTCTTCATCCAGGCGGGAACCTCGGTACTGCCGGTGGCGACCCTGGTGTCGGCCCTCGTGCGCCGGCGCGGGGGTGATCCGGCCAGGCTGCAGGGCTGTATCGGCTGCGATCCCGTCCTGGGAATGGCCAAGCTGGGTGAGCTTTCCCTGTCCGCCAAGCGTCTCTACGACGAACTGGCCGTGCTGACCCGCTGGTCGGTGCACCATGCGCCCCTGCTGCGTACCCTGCCCGTCGACGAATACGCCTGGCACGACGGTGGGGCCGACAGTGCCCTCTCCCTGGGGTTGACCCTGTCTACTGCCGTCAGCGCCCTGCGCGCCATGGAGAAGAGGGGCATCGCCCTGGCCGAGGCCGTCAAGCGCGTGCAGTTCCGCATGTGCGCCGGTGGTGACTTCTTCATGGAGATTGCCAAATTCCGGGCCCTGCGCCTGCTGTGGAGTGATGTGCAACGG
>QNDV01000043.1 GCA_003646045.1 bacterium | reverse complement strand
TCTGGGGCATGGGACCGTCGGCGGCCGAAACCACCAGCACCGCACCGTCCATCTGAGCCGCGCCGGTGATCATGTTCTTCACGTAGTCGGCGTGACCGGGACAGTCGACGTGCGCATAGTGGCGCGTCTCGCTGTTGTACTCCACGTGGGCAGTAGCGATGGTGATACCACGCTCGCGCTCCTCGGGAGCCTTGTCGATCTCATCGAACGGCGTGTACTCCGCGAGACCCTTCTTCGAAAGAATCTCCGTGATCGCCGCCGTCAGTGTCGTCTTGCCGTGATCCACGTGACCGATCGTTCCGACGTTCACGTGGTCCTTTGTACGTTCAAACTTCTCGCGCGCCATCAGCGGCACCTCCTCGAAAGCGGCGTACTACGCCCCTGCATAAAGCCGCGTGATATCCGCGGCGATCTTCTCCGGTACCCGCTCATACCGGGCCAACTGCATCGAAAAGACGCCGCGGCCCTGGGTGAGCGAGCGCAATTGCGTCGCATATCCGAACATCTCGACCAGTGGTACCTCGGTGAAAACCACCTGGTCGCCACGTCGCTGCTCCATGCCGATGACCCGGCCGCGACGGCTGTTCACGTTGCCCGTCACGTCACCGACGTAGTCCATCGGCACCACTATCTCCACCGACATGACCGGTTCGAGCAGCACCGGCTCCCCGTTCTTGGCCCCGTCCCACAGGGCGTTGACGGCGGCATTGCGGAAACCCATCTCCGTCGACTGGCCTTCAACGAACGCCCCGCCGGTCAGGCGCAACGCCACGTCCACCAGGGGATATCCCGCCAGCACGCCTGTCTCGCAGGCCTGGACCGCGGCTTCCTCCACGCATGGCACGAACTCGGACGGCACCTCGTGGGGGCCGGCCTCATTGGCAAAAGTGATTCCGGTACCGTATTCGCCTGGTGCAATCACCAGCTCGACCCGGGCAAAATTCGTCTTGCCGGCCAGGTCACGCTCGAATTCGCCGCGGGACACTACCTCTGAGCTGACAGTCTCCCGATAGGCAACCTGCGGGCGCCCCAGGTTGCAATCGACCTTGTGCTCACGCAGCAGGCGATCGACCATGATCTCCAGATGCAGTTCGCCCATGCCCCAGATAACGGTTTGGCCGCTGTCCGGGTCCTTGCGCACATGGAACGAGGGATCCTCGTCCTGCAGGCTGGTCAGGGCCGCACCCAGCTTCTCCTGGTCAGCCTTGGTGCGCGGCTCTATGGCCATGTAGATCACCGGCTCGGCAAAGGTCATGGTTTCCAGCAGCAGGGGGGCGTCCAGGTCGGTGAGTGTGTCACCGGTCCGGATCTGCTTGAAGCCCACCGCCGCAACGATGTCGCCGGTGCGGGTGCTGTCCAGGTCTTCGCGCTTGGCGGCGTGCATACGCAGCAGGCGTTGCAGCCGCTCGCGCTTGCCCGTGGTGGCGTTCAGCAGCACCTTGCCCGCCTCGAACTCGCCGCTGTAGACCCGCAGAAAAGCCAGCCGCCCCGCGAAGGGGTCGGCCAGGATCTTGAAAGCCAGGGCACTGAACGGCTCGGAATCGCTGGGATTCCGCGAGCCGCCGGGAATCTTGTCCAGGGCCACGCCATGCACCGCCGGGCGATCCAGCGGCGAAGGCAGGTAGTCGACTATCGCGTCCAGCACGTCCTGCACGCCCTTGTTCCTGAGCGCCGAACCGCAGAAGACAGGCACAAGCTCCCCAGCCAGCGTGGCCTTGCGGACGCCGGCCCGCAACTGCTCCACCGTGAGCTCCTGCTCGGCGAGGTAGGCATCCATGAGTCCCTCGTCGAACTCGGCTGCCGTCTCCACCAGGACCGCCCTGGCGGCAGCAGCCTCCTGCGCCATCTCGGCGGGGATTGCCTCGGCGTCCCAGGTCGCCCCCAGGTCGTCCTCGTGATATATGCGCGCCTCCATGGACAGCAGATCAACCACGCCACGGAAGGAATCCTCCACACCGATGGGCAGATTCAGCGGCAGGGGACGGGCATCAAGGCGTTCCACCATGCTCGCCACGGCCGCTGTGAAATCGGCGCCCAGGCGATCCATCTTGTTGATGAAGGCGATACGCGGCACACCGTAGCGATCGGCCTGTTTCCACACCGTCTCGCTCTGGGGCTCAACGCCACCCACACCGCAGAAAACCGCCACGGCGCCATCCAGTACCCGCAATGAGCGCTCGACCTCGGCCGTGAAGTCCACATGGCCGGGAGTATCGATGATGTTGACCTGGTGGCCCCGCCAGGTGCAGAAGGTGGCAGCGGACATGATCGTGATGCCGCGCTCGCGCTCCTGCTCCATGTAATCCATCTGGGTGGCGCCGTCATCCACGTCGCCGGGGCGGTGTACACGACCGGTATAATACAGGATCCGCTCAGTCGTCGTCGTTTTACCGGCGTCGATATGAGCCATGATCCCGATATTCCGGATCGTTTCAAGTGCCACTTGGCGTGCCACCACTACCACTCCCAGAAAAGCCCCGGGCCCGGCCGCACCCGCGACACAAACCCAAAGAAACCACGCGCACATGACCCGTGGGCAGTGCGTCTCCCTTGCCTCTGGCCCCGATCGCGCTTCCATGCGCCGGGACGTTACCAGGCTATTGAATTGTGCAATCCGTGCTCTAGTTGAGCGCTTGTTGACGAACGAGAGGGACCCTTACCAGCGGCAGTGGGCAAACGCTCGGTTTGCTTCAGCCATACGGTGAGTATCTTCGCGCTTCTTGATAGACGGTCCATCGTTCTTGCTCGCCATCAGGAGCTCAGCCGCCAGTCTCTCAGCAAAAGTATGCTCGGGGCGGCTGCGTGCGAAACCGATCAGCCAACGCATGGCCAACTGGGTTCGCCGGTCCGGACGCACCTCGATGGGCACCTGATAGGTGGCACCACCGATACGCCGGGATTTCACTTCGACATTGGGCTTGACGTTGGTCAGGGCCGACCGGAAGACCTCGATGCCATCCACGCCGGATTTCTCCTGGATCACGTCGAACGCCCGATAGATAGCCCGCTCGGAGACGCTGCGCTTCCCGTCCTTCATGCAATAGTTGATGAACTTCGTCACCATGACATCCCCATAGCGGGGGTCGACGGGAACTTCACGCTTCTCCGGGGACCTGCGTCGCGACATTTCATCTCTCCTGCGGTCTATCCGCCGTCGGGCCACCCGGGGGCAGCCACTCGGTTCCTGCTGCCGGACGCCCTAACGGCTCCGGCAAGACAACCCCTGTGGGGCTTGATCTATTTCCTGGGTCGCTTGGCGCCGTACTTGGAACGGCCCTGCCTGCGGTCATCCACTCCCGAGGCGTCCTGGGTTCCACGAATAATGTGGTACCGCACGCCGGGCAGATCCTTCACACGACCACCGCGCACCATCACGATGCTGTGCTCCTGCAGGTTGTGCCCCTCGCCGGGGATGTACGCCGTCACTTCAATGCCGTTGGTCAACCGCACACGGGCGATCTTCCTCAGCGCGGAATTAGGCTTTTTGGGCGTTTGGGTGTACACACGGGTACATACGCCCTTGCGCTGGGGGCAGCCCTGCAGGGCGGGGCACTTGCTCTTCTTGACCTGGGTCTTGCGACCCTTGCGGACCAACTGATTCAAAGTAGGCAACTCGGAACTCCTGCAATCTTAAGTCTCGCCGGCATATTTAGTTAGCCGAACGGAAACACCTTTATTAACAGCGCCGAAACGCACTCAGACACCACGGCAGCCAGAACTGGCTGCCGCTGTGAACGAGGAATATTATATGCGTCACCGGCTATTGTCAAGCTATCAGCCACTTTTTCCTACAAGAATGGCCATTGGTGCCGAACATGACGGCGTGAATCAGTCGGTTCCGAAACCCGTGCAGTCCGAGGTTGATCGCCCATGACCCACCACAGGACCGTCGACGAGGAGAGATCCCAGAGCCTGGCCCGCGTGGCCATGTGCTGGATGTCCCTGCTGGCATTCGCGGCTGTGAGCCATCTGCGCCATCTCTACGGCACGGAACTGTTCTTCAACGGCATGACGACCATCCTGTCCTATCTGGTCTTTTCGCATCTCTGGTTCGAGCATGTGCGACGCAATCCCTACCGCTGGCCCCGGCGGCGCTATGTCTCCATGGTGGCCGATCTGGGCATTATGACCATATTCCTGCATCTGGGCGGGAATTACGTGGCCGCCTTCTACCCCATCTTCCTGTGGATCATCATCGGCAACGGTATCCGCTTCGGGGCGCATTTCCTGACCTGGGCCCAGATCCTGGGTGCCGCGGGCTTCGGCTCAGTGCTGGTCTTCGGTGCATACTGGCACGAAAATCGCGAGGTGGGCTTCGGACTCTTCCTGGGCGTGCTGGTGCTGCCGGCGTTCTACCAGACCCTGCTGAGGCGCCTGCACAAGCTGCAGGAGCTGGAAGTGGCCCTGGCCAAGAGTCGCCTGGCGGACAAGGCCAAGGACCAGTTCCTGGCCACCATGAGTCATGAGATCCGCACCCCCATGAACGGGGTCCTGGGCATGGCACAGGCCCTGGAGACCACCGATCTGGATGGCGAGCAGCGGGAGCACCTGGGCATCATCACCCGCTCGGTGGAGTCCCTGCTGCATATCATCAACGATATCCTCGACTACTCGAAGATCACCTCCCATGGTCTGACCCTCGAGGCGGTACCGTTCAATCTGCGGATCCTGCTGGAGGACGTCCATTCCCTGCTGCAATCCACTGCCGAGGCCAAGGGTCTCGAGTTGGTATTCGAGTACCCCGCCGAAGCGGAGGGATCATTCCGGGGCGATCCGACCCGTATCCGCCAGATCGTCTTCAATCTGGTGGGCAACGCCATCAAGTTCACCGAAACCGGCAGTGTCCGCATGGCCTGCAGTGTTCGTCCCGCAAAAGGGAACGCGGACCTCACCATGGTGATCACCGACACGGGCATCGGTATACCGAAGGATCGCCTGTCGGCGGTCTTCGACCAGTTCGAACAGGCCGACAACTCCACGACCCGGCAGTACGGCGGCACCGGACTGGGCCTGGCCATCAGCCGCCGGCTCGCGCGCATGATGAAGGGCGATATCAAGGTCGATTCGGAGCCGGGAAAAGGCTCGGTCTTTACCGTTACCCTGGGTCTGCCCCTGTGCGAGACCATGGAAGTGGTCGAACCAACCGAACCGGCTACCGGGGAACTGCCGTCGTTCGGCCTGCGCGCCCTCGTTGCGGAAGACAACATCTTCAACCAGGTGGTGGCCCACAATCTCCTGCAGCGGGTGGGAATCGAGATCGAGATCGCCGAGAACGGGACACGCGCCCTCGAGATGCTCGATACAGGCTATTACGACCTGGTTTTCATGGATGTGCGCATGCCCGAGATGAACGGAATAGAGGCTACCACCCGTATCAGGGCCCGTACCGATGCCCTGGCCCGCATACCCATCCTGGCCGTGACGGCCGACGCCACCCGCAATGACGCCCGCAAGTGCCTCGAGGCAGGCATGGACCTGCACCTGAGCAAGCCCCTGCGCCTGGCTGACGTGATCTCCGCCGTGACCACCCTGGGCCTGGCATCCCGCCAGCCGGTCCTGTCAGAAAGCTGATAATTACCACGAGACAGGTTTGACCCGTGCTAGGCCTCGCCCTCGAAAGCCCTGGGCTGGTCCGGTGTCGCCCGCTCCACCCGGCGGTTCTGGGCCTGGATCAACCGTTCGATCAGCAGCAGGTCGCGGTCTTCCAGGCGGAGGGCCGCGTCGACCCAGATCTTGGTGATGGTTATGAGTTCCTCATAGGTGACGGGGTTGATGCAGCGCCGGATCCGGGCCATGGCGGCATGGGCATTGCTGCGTTTGCGGTGCCGGGCAATGAAGTCGATCACCGCCTGTTCACCCTCGCCGTCCTCCACTACCCGGTCCACCAGCTTCAATTCTAACATCTCCTGTGCGCTGAGCAGATCGCCGGTCATGATGATACGCTCAGCCACGTCCGGCGAGGCCTTGCGCATGAGGAAGCTGTAGGCCCCCATGCCGGGGATCAGGTTGAACAGGACCTCGGGCAGGCCGAATTTCGCACTCTTCTCGGCAATCACCACGTTGCTGGAGATGGCGGCCTCGAAGCCGCCGCCGAGGGCATCGCCCTGCACCAGGCTGATGGTGGTCAGGGGCTGGTCGAAACTGACGGAGTTGGGATACAACACGTCGATGCAGGCCTTGGCATAACGGAACAACCCCTGGCTGTCGCGTTCACGGATCAGACGCGTGAAGAGGCGCAGATCTCCACCCAGGTTGAAAACCCCCGGTACGTTGCTGCCGAGGACCATGTAGGTCACGGGAAAGTTCTCTCCCCGCATTCCCGCCTGGCCGATTACCGTCTCGACCCGATGCTGGAATTGCCGCAGTTCATCCAGTAGTTCCAGATTGAAGCAGGGCCGGGGCCGGGGCTCAAGGGTGTACCATACGACACGGTCGCGGGGATCATAGCGCACGGCCAGCTGCTTGTAGGCGCGGCCGGCGGGCAGAAAATCGGTGCTGGTCGTCATCACGTCCTCCGTGACATGCGTAGGCCTGACTCCGTCCGTCTTGGTCGAGCGGAGGCCTCCGACGATCATCCATCCCCAACGCAGGCTACCATGAACCCCGGCCGGAGCATTGTAAAGAAATACGGATATTGGAGTTGGGGATTCGGCTGACAAGAAAGCGGGGTGGAACCGGTGGCCACCCCGCTTCGTCCGTCCGAATCCGTGGATCCGGGTCGTCTATTCGCCGGCGAGAGCCTCGCCCTCAACCTCGAGAGCTGCCTCTGCCGCTGCCGCCTCGGCCGCAACCTGGGCCAGTTCGTGCATCTCGATTCCCTCGATGATGTTGTTGTCCTCGTCGGCAGGATCTTCCACGGCCAGGTGCTTGAAATCGCTCAGCCCCGTACCGGCGGAAATGAGATGACCCATGATGACGTTTTCCTTCAGCGAGCGCAGCTCGTCCCGCTTGCTCCGGGTCGCCGCATCGGTCAGGACACGCGTCGTCTCCTGGAAACTGGCAGCACTGATGAAGCTGTCCGTCGTCAGGCTGGCCTTGGTGATACCCAGCAGCAGGGGCTCGAAGGTGGCCGGCTCGAGCTCCGGCTCGCCCGACGCCCGCAGTTCCATGTTCTTCTGCATGATCCTGCGGTTGTACTCCTCCACCGACCGCTTGTTCACCTGTTCGTCCTCGAGGAACGGCGTGTCACCGGCGGTGATGATCAGCACCTTGCGCAGCATGCGCGAGACGATCACCTCGATGTGCTTGTCGTTGATCTTCACGCCCTGCAGGCGGTAGACCTCCTGCACCGCGTTGGTCAGGTACCGCTGCACCTCGCCCACACCCTTGATGGACAGGATATCCATGGGGTTGATGGGACCCTCGGTGAGACGATCACCCGACAGCACGTGTTCGCCCTCGTAGGTACGGACATGCTTGCCGTGGGGAATAGTGTACTCCTTCTCCACGTCACCCTCACCCACCACGGCCACCTTGCGCTGGCCGCGGGTGGTGCCGCGGAATTCCACCACGCCGTCGATCTCGGTGACGGTTGCCGACTCGCGGGGCTTGCGGGCCTCGAACAGCTCGGCCACCCGGGGCAGACCACCGGTGATATCGCCGGACTGGGACACTTCCCGCGGGATCTTCACCAACTGGGTACCGACGGGAACCTCGTCACCGTCGCTGACCAGCAGGAAGGCACCCGTGGGCAGGATGTACTCGGCCATCCTCCGGCCGGTCTTCTTGTTCACGATATGGATCGACGGCTGCACGCTCTTGTCCGCCGATTCCGTGATCACCGGCTGCTTCATGCGGGTTTTCTCGTCCAGGTCCACGCTCAGGGTCAGTCCTTCGACAATCCCGCTGAAGGCCACGATGCCCGCATCCTCGGACAGGATGAAATCGGCGAAGGGGTCCCACTCGAAGATGGAATCACCCACCGTGACCTTCTGCTTGTTCTTCACCAGGACCACGGCGCCGTAGGGCACCGTCATCTGGCTGCGGGTGATACCCGAATCCAGCACCAGGCTGATCTCGCCCTTGCGACCGATGGAAACCATCTGCTTGTCGGAGTTCTTGACCAGCGACACGTCCTTGTTGAAGACGATCTTGCCGTTGGCCGCCGCCTGCTTGGTCGTCTGCTCGACGATGCGGCTGGCCGTGCCACCGATGTGGAAGGTCCGCAGGGTCAGCTGGGTGCCGGGCTCGCCGATGGACTGGGCCGCGATGACCCCGACCGGCTCGCCGATATCCACCAGCTTCTGCTCGGAAAGATGATAGCCGTAGCAGAGGGCGCAGATGCCCCGCTCGCTCTCGCAGGAAAGCACCGAACGCACCATCACCGAGTGGATGCCGGCATCCTCGATTTCACGGGCCAGTTCCTTGTCGATGACCACCCCGGCCTCGGCGATCAGTTTGCCGCCACCGTCGATGACATCCTCGGAGGCAGTCCGACCGTAGATACGCTCCCTGAGGGTCTCGATGGTCTTCTCGCCCTCCTTGAGGGTCGTGATCTCCACACCGCGCAGGGTACCGCAGTCATGCTCGGACACGACGATGTCCTGGGCCACGTCCACCAGGCGCCGCGTAAGGTAGCCGGCGTCGGCGGTCTTGAGCGCCGTATCGGCCAGACCCTTGCGGGCACCGTGGGTGGAGATGAAGTACTCGAGCATGGTCAGCCCCTCGCGGAAGTTCGCGATGATGGGCTGCTCGATGATCTCGCCGAAACCACCGGTGATCTTCTTCTGCGGCTTGGCCATCAGGCCACGCATACCGGCCAGCTGCTTGATCTGGTCGGCCGAGCCACGGGCGCCCGACGCATTCATCATGTAGACCGGATTGAAGCCCTTGTCGTCCTCGCTCAGCCGCGAGAACATGGCCTCCTTGACCTCGTTGGTCACCTGGGTCCACTTGTCGATCACCTTGTTGTACCGCTCGCGGTTGGTGATCACGCCGTCGCGGTGGTCCTTGACATAGCCGTCGACGACCTTCTGCGCCGCGGTGATTATCGCATCCTTCTCCGGAGGAATGATGATGTCGTCGATGCCGATGGAAATGCCACCCTCGGTCGCATGGTGGAAACCCAGTTCCTTCAGACGGTCCAGAAACTCCATGCAGGCGGTCATGCCCAGGACGGCGTGGACCTCGCCCACGATGCGCGACAGGGTCTTCTTGTTGAGGGGCTCGTTCACGTAGGGCATCTCGTCGGCCAGGATCTCGTTGAAGAGTATGCGCCCGATGGTGGTCTCCACCGTGCCCCCCTCCTCCTGGTTGAACCGCACCTTGACCAGGGCATGCTTCGAGATCAGCCCGGCCGTGAACGCGGCATAGGCGTCGTCCGGGTTGGCGAAACGCTTGCCCTCGCCCAGATCGCCCTCGCGCGCCAGCGTCAGGTAGTAGCAGCCCAGCACCATGTCCTGGCTGGGCGAAGCCACGGGCTCGCCGCTGGCCGGGGACAGGATGTTCAAGGGCGAAAGCATGAGCAGCCGTGCCTCGAGCTGGGCCTCGTAGCCCAGGGGCACGTGCACCGCCATCTGGTCACCGTCGAAGTCGGCGTTGAAGGCGGTACAGACCAGCGGGTGGATACGGATGGCCTTGCCCTCGATCAGCACCGGTTCGAAGGCCTGGATACCCAGGCGGTGCAGGGTCGGGGCGCGGTTCAGCAGCACCGGGTGGTCCTTGATGATTTCCTCAAGGATATCCCAGACCTCGGGGCGCTCCTGCTCCACCAGCTTCTTGGCGCTCTTGACGGTCTGGACGTAGCCCTTCTCCTCCAGCTTGCGGATGATGAAGGGCTTGAACAGCTCGAGGGCCATGCTCTTGGGCAGTCCGCACTGGTACAGCTTCAGCTCGGGGCCGACCACGATGACCGAACGACCCGAGTAATCGACACGCTTACCCAGCAGGTTCTGGCGGAAACGACCCTTCTTGCCCTTGATCATGTCGCTCAGAGACTTGAGGGGCCGGTTGCCCTGGCCCTTGACCGCGCGCGAGCGGCGACCGTTGTCGAACAGGGCGTCAACGGCCTCCTGCAGCATCCGCTTCTCGTTGCGCAGGATAACGCCGGGCGCCTTGATCTCGATGAGCTTCTTGAGCCGGTTGTTTCGGTTGATGACGCGCCGATAGAGGTCGTTCAGGTCACTGGTGGCGAAGCGTCCGCCGTCCAGGGGCACCAGAGGGCGCAGGTCCGGCGGCAGCACCGGCACACAGTCCAGGACCATCCACTCCGGCGAATTGTTGCTGTGCATGAAGGCGTCGATGATCTTCAGGCGCTTGAGGGTGGCCTTCTTGCGCTGCACCGAGGTTTCGGTCTTTACCGCGACCCGCAGCTCCTGGTTCAGGGCCTCGAGATCCATGCTGCCGAGCAGCTTGCGCACGGCCTCGGCACCCATCTCCATTTCGCATTCCCACTCGGGATGCTCCTCCTTCAGCTCCCACCACTCCTCGTCGCTGACCACGTCGCCCCGCTGCAATTCGGTATTGCCGGCATCGAGTATCACGCTCGATTCGTAGTAGAGAATCCGTTCGAGGTCCTTGACCTTCATGGCCAGCAGCTGCCCCACACGACTGGGCAGACCCTTGAAGAACCAGATGTGCGCGATGGGCACGGCCAGCTCGATGTGGCCCAGGCGCTCGCGCCGCACCTTGCTCTGGGTGACCTCCACGCCGCACTTGTCACAGACCATGCCGCGGAAACGGATGCGCTTGTACTTGCCGCAGTTGCACTCCCAGTCCTTCACGGGACCGAAGATGCGCTCGCAGAACAGTCCGTCCTTCTCCGGCTTGAAGGTACGGTAGTTGATGGTCTCAGGCTTGGTGACCTCACCGTAGCTCCACTCGCGGATCTTGTCCGGCGAGGCGAGCTGGATCATGATGGCGCTGTGGTCGGTGGTCTTCCTGCCCTCGTCCCGGTAAGTCTGGCCGAGCATGTATCTTCCTCCTCGCGCCCCCGGCAACGGGAGCGCGGTAACAGGTTAACCTTAGACTGTGTCTTCCAGGGTCACGTCCAGGCACAGGCTCTGCAGCTCGCGCATCAGGACATTGAAGGACTCCGGAATTCCGGGCTCGGGCGGGTTCTCGCCCTTGACGATGGCCTCGTAGATGCGCGAACGACCAGTCACGTCGTCGGACTTGACGGTCAGCATCTCCTGCAGGCAGTTCGCCGCGCCGTAGGCCTCGAGGGCCCATACTTCCATCTCACCGAAGCGCTGGCCACCGAACTGGGCCTTGCCACCCAGCGGTTGCTGGGTAACCAGGCTGTAGGGGCCGATGGACCGGGCGTGGATCTTCTCCTCCACCAGGTGGTGCAGCTTCAGCATATAGATCACACCGACGGTCACTTCCTTGTCGAAGCGCGTACCGGTGCGGCCGTCGTAGAGTACGCTCTTGCCGCTGGGATCGAGACCTTCCTCGACCAGCGCCTCCTTGATCTCCTCGATGGT
>QNDV01000042.1 GCA_003646045.1 bacterium | reverse complement strand
GAGATCGCTTTCGGTCCCCGTCAGCACGGCCTGGCGGATACCGACGACCGCGCGGGGCACTGGGCCGGGCGCACCGGTATCGAACACTTGCTGGACCGGGCGCCCTGGACCCTGAGCGCGGGCCAGAAGCAGCTGGTCTGCCTGGCCGCGCTGCTGTCCCTGGAGCCGCGCCTGCTGCTGCTGGATGAGCCCACCAGCGCCCTGGATCCCCGCTCCACCGGCTGGCTGGTGGACTTTCTGCAGGACCTGCCCCAGACCCTGGTGGTGGCTACCCACAATCTCTCGCTGGCCACCGAACTGGGCGAGCGCTGCCTCGTGCTGGGCGAGGACCATACCCTGCTGCACGACGGTGATGTGCTGGCCCTGCGCGATGATGCCGAGGTACTGCGCCGCGCCAACCTGGTGCATATCCATCGGCACCGCCATCGCGACGGGGATACCGAACATCGTCACTACCACAGCCACGACTGGAGCTGATCATGGCCGCCGACAGCACACGCCGGTTCACAGTCTCGTTGCCGGCTTCTCTCATGGACGAGCTGGACCTGCGCATTACCTCGCGGGGCTATGACTCGCGTTCCGAACTGGTACGCGACCTGATCCGCGACCGTCTGGTGGAAGAAGCCTGGCAGGGCGAGGGCGGCGAGGTGCACGGGGTGCTGACCATCTGCTATGACCATCACCGTCGTGACCTGAAGGATCGCCTGCACCGTATCCAGCACGACCACTATGTGCAGACCCTGTGCGCGACCCACGTCCACCTGGATCACGACAACTGCCTGGAGACCATCATCCTGCGCGGGACACCGGCGGAGATATCGAAAATGGCGCTGTCCATCGGTGGGCTCAAGGGGGTGACGTTTTCGGACCTGACCCGGGCGGCGGTGCCGGGTATCTGATGACGGCGCTGCAGCGGTTGACACGAGTGTGACCTGTTCCCTAGGATCGAGGCTCCCACGAGGCAGCGGAACCAGCGGGAGAGCAACCATGATCGCCCACATCCCCAGACCGATGCACGACCTGTCCCTGGACCTCGTCAACGTGGTCGTCGTGTCCATCGCCGCCGATAGCCGGATCGAATTCATCAATCGCAAGGGTTGCGAGTTGCTGGGGAGGCCCGTGGCTGAACTGACCGGCGCCGACTGGTTCGACACCTGCCTGCCAGCCGAGGTTGTCGAAGAGACCAGGTCCGTCTTCGAGAGCCTGATGTCCGGCGAACTGGAGGCCTCCACTTCCCACGAGAACGAAATAGTAACCGCTGCCGGCGAGCGCCGTCTCATCGCCTGGAGCAACGCCTACCTGCGGGATGAGTCCGGCGTCATCACCCACACTCTCAGTGCCGGGGACGACATCACTGACAAGCGGGAACTGGAGCGGGAACGCGAGGCCCTGGAACGGCGTCAACAGTTGCTCCGGAAGATGGAAAGCCTGGGTGCGCTGACCGGGGGGTTGGCCCACGACTTCAATAACATCCTGCAGGTGGTGCAGGGCAACGCCGAGTTGGCCCGCGAGCACCTCCCGGACGATCATCCGTCCGCCCGCTGTCTCGACGATGTTCTGGTCGCATCGCTACGTGCGACGGAGTTGTGTCGGCAGATGCTGCTCTACGCCGGTCGCACCGATACCGAGCTGGAGAACCTGCAACAGGGTGACCTGGCGGCCGAGATGGTGCGCCTGCTCGAGGCCTCCCTGCCCGCAGGCGCCGACATGGAGGTGGACATCGCGGCGGACCTGCCCGCTCTCCAGGCGGACTCGACCCAGATCCGTCAGTTGATCATGAATCTGGTGAATAATGCCAGCGAGGCCCTGCAGGAGTCAGGCGGTCGGGTCGCGGTCCGTGTGAGGCGGGTGGAGTTGCAGGGGGCGGGACTGGTCTGCCGTGGTTGTCTCGAACCCATTCCCGACGGCAGATACGTGCTGCTCGAAGTCGAGGATGACGGGGAGGGCATGACGACTGAAACCCTGGATCGCCTCGACGAACCGTTCTATTCCACGTGCTTCGCCGGCCGGGGACTGGGGTTGTCGGTGGTGCGGAGCGTAGTGGTTGCCCACGACAGTCACATGACGGTGGATTCGCAGCCGGGCGGTGGGACGCGGTTCCGGGTCTACTTCGCTGTCCGTGTCGAAGCGGTCGACACGTCTCCGGAATCGCACCGGCGTCCGTCGTCGGATGTGGCGGGCAGTGGTTGCTCGATCCTGATGGTGGATGACGAGGAGGGAATCCGCACCATCTCACGCTGCATGCTCGAACGACTGGGTTGCAACGTGACGGAAGTGTCCGGAGGACGGGAGGCCCTGGAGATCTTGACCAACGACGAGTCCGTGTTTCCCGACGCGGTGCTGCTGGATGCAACCATGCCGGGCATGGACGGCGTGGAAACCCTGCGCCGGATCCGCGGACTGTATCCTGATCTGAAAGTGATCCTGACCAGCGGTCACCCCCTCGAAAGTCTGCTCACCGGACCGGATGATCCCCGCCCCGACCTGTTCCTGGCCAAGCCCTACGCGGTGACCGATCTGGCAGCCGCCATCGAAGCGGTGCTGCCCGGCGACTAGCCCCGAAACGGCAGAGACCGGTCCGGCGGGTTTCAGAGGCGCGGACACCGACTAATCGTAGCGATGACTTGGTGGCGGAAACCGGTTTTTACATATCGGTGGATCGGTATCGCGGCCAGCGTGGGGGCTATTTCTATAACACATGGACAAACAGTAAGTTAACCTATCCGGTACCGCGAGCCGCTGCTATTTCCCCAAAGCTATGATAAATATAAAACAGTTATAAATGGTGTAAACAAAGCGGTTAACTCGTCATTGGCGTCAATGTGCGCCGAAATCGAGGGAAATCCAGCCTAAATATTCCCTTATTTACCTCACACGCCGAAAACATTGAATTCCAAGTGAGTTGCTTGTTATTAAAGTAAATCCTTCAATTGGCCGATAAACCGGTCAGATGCCGGGTTTGACAAATCATCGCAGAGGCTGTTTGTTTCTTGACATTATCCGTTTGGGAAAAAACATTTGGCTAAGACCGGGTCTGTGGGACCCGGGCTGCCGAACCCGAACTCCGGAGCTGCAGGCTCCATCCACGAGGGGTGCACGCATGGCTCAATACTTCCTGGAGCGCGAACGGATCGTCGATTTCGTCGCGCATCTCATGGGGCAGATGCCCGTCTACGCGCCGCATCGCAAAGGACAGAAGTCATTCGCCTTCGCGCGGGCCGAAGCGGCCGGCGACGTGGTGCTCGACTACTCCCGCACGATGCACTCGGTGAAGAAGTTCTTCCTGCCGCCGCGGGAGGAACTTCTGAGCTTCGACATCACGCAGAACGTCGCCGAGTTGTCGGAGCCCCAGCCCAGTGATGCCGTCTTCCTGGGTGTCCACTCCTACGACCTGGCCGCGGTCCACCGTCTGGACTACAACTTCAGCGAGGGCAATGCCGAGCGGAACTACCTGACCCGCCGCCGGGGCGCGGTGTTCGTCGGTGTGAGTTTCGAGCCGGACCAATGGCATTTTTCCGGGTCGCTGGGCATCGAGGCCAACGACACCACCGGCAGCGACATCTTCCTGACCAAACTGATGGATGGCTACGTGGTGGAAGCCTTCACTCCGGCGGGGGAGAAACTGCTCACCGGTTTCGACTTGCCGCCCCACGAAGCGGGCAAGCCGGCGGCGCCCCATTTCCAGCAGCACATCTACGTGCCCCAGGCCCGGCTGGGCGACGTGATGAACGCCTCCTACGACCACCCGGTCTGGCAGGAGACAACAGAGAAGTGCGTGGGTTGCGGTACCTGCAACCTGGTCTGCCCCACCTGCTACTGTTTCAACGTGGAAGAGAACGTGGACATCACCGCCACCAAGGGGAACCGCGAGCGGTCCTGGGACGGGTGCATGCTGCGGTCCTTTACCGAAGTGGCGGGCGGCGAGATCTTCCGCGAGGACCTGGCCGCGCGCCAGCGCCATCGCGTGTTCCGCAAATTCAAGTACATCAGCGATGTGACGGGTGAGCCCTGGTGCGTCGGCTGCGGTCGCTGTACCGCGTCGTGTACCGCGGGCATCAGCATCGTCAACATCGTCAACCGACTGGTGGGCGACGCCGAACGCACCGTCGTCGCGCCGGTCTAGGCAGGGATTCCAGCATGGGAGAGAAGCATGAAACTGCATGAGCTTCAAACACCCGCCGAGCTGAAGGATCTCTACCTTCCGGTGATGGCGGAAATCAAGGAAGTCCGGCGCATGACCGCGCTGGAAACACTCTACACGGTGGAGCTGCCCGATGGCGCCGAGCTGGGTCACGGACCCGGGCAGTTCGTCGAGCTGTCCATCTTCGGCGTGGGCGAGGCGCCCTTCTCCATCAGTTCGTCGCCCACCAGGCGCGGCGTGTTCGAGATGGGGATCCGCAAGGTCGGCATGCTGACCGAGGTGCTGGAGGGCTGTAAGCCGGGGACGAAGGTCGGCATCCGCGGACCCTTCGGCACCGGCATCGACCTCGAGCGGTTCAAGGGCAAGGACGTGTTGATCGTGGCCGGCGGCATCGGACTGGTGCCCATGCGTTCGATGATCAACTACGTCATAGACAACCACAGCGACTTCGGGCGCCTGATCATCTGCTACGGCAGTCGCAGTGACGAGGAACTCCTCTTCACCGACGAACTGGCCCAGTGGGAGAAGGACCCGCGGATCGAGTACCACGTCACGGTGGACAGCGGATCGGCCGAGTGGCAGGGCAACACCGGTGTCATTACCACCCTGATCCCGGGCCTGGACCTGGATCTGGACAACACGGCCTGCTGCGTATGCGGTCCGCCCATCATGTACCGCTTCGTGCTGATGGCCCTGCGAAGCCGCGGTCTGCCCGAGGACTCCATCTGGATGTCCCTCGAGCGGCGCATGAAATGCGGCGTGGGCAAGTGCGGACACTGCCAGATCAACAACTCGTACGTCTGCCAGGACGGGCCGGTGTACCACTATCCCGACATCAAGAGTCTCCAGGAGGCGTTGTGATGGCGAACAAACCACGCGTTGCCATCTTCGATTTCACCGGCTGCGAGGGCTGCGAGCTCAACCAGCTGAACTTCGAGGACCAACTGCTCGATATCCTGGCCCACGTCGACATCGTCGAGTGGCGCGAGGCCATGGACGACCGGCCGGGCGAGTACGACATCGCTTTCGTCGAGGGATCCCTCTCGACGCCGGACTGCATCAAACGCATCCACGACGTTCGCCGCCGGGCCAAGGTGCTCGTGGCCCTGGGTTCGTGCGCGGTGACGGGTGGCGTCAACGCCGTCAAGAACACGCGGCCCATCGAGGAAGTGCGCGAGGAAGTCTACGGCGAGGACAAGTATCTCTTCCCGACCCTGCCCGCACTGCCCCTGTCCGCCGTGGTGAAGGTGGACTACAACGTGCGCGGTTGCCCCATGACCCAGATCGAGTTCCTGAAGGTCTTCACCTCCCTGGTCATGGGCAAGACCCCGGTGGAGCCCGACTACTCGGTGTGCGTGGAGTGCAAGCTCAAGGAGAACGAGTGCGTGTACGAGAAGGGCATGATCTGCCTCGGCCCGGTGACCCGCGCCGGTTGCGAGGCCCACTGCACTTCGGTGGGCCAGTACTGCACGGGCTGTCGCGGCCTGGTCAGTGAGCCCAACCTGAAGGGCATGGAGGAGATCCTCACGGCCCACGGGTTGTCGGTGGACGAAGCCTGGAAACGTCTGGAACTCTACAACGCAAACCAGCTCGAGGGGGTCAAGGGATGAGCACCAACCTGGAGATCAAGGTCGAGCATCTGACCCGCGTCGAGGGTCACGGCGACATCGTCGTGAACATGCGCGACGGGGTGCTCGAAAAGGCCCAGCTCGAGATCGTCGAGGCGCCCCGCTACTTCGAGGCCATGCTCAAGGGGCGCAGCTTCCACGAAGCGGCCATCATCACCTCGCGCATCTGCGGCATATGTTCCCTGGGACACCAGATCACCTCGCTGAAAGCCACCGAGCAGGCCCTGGGCCTGGAGGTCAGCGAGCAGACGGTGCTGCTGCGCAAGCTGCTGATCCACGGTGCCGCTCTGCAGTCCAACATCCTGCATGCCTACTTCCTGGCGGCCCCGGACTTCCTGGGGGTGGGTTCGGTGTTCCCGCTGGTGGGTTCACACCCCGAGGTGGTGGTGCGGGCCCTGCGAATGAAGCGCCTGGCCAACGACATCGGTGACGTGGTGAGCGGCCGGGCCGTACACCCCATCACGCCGGTACCGGGAGGCTTTACGCGCATTCCCACCGAAAAGGAACTGCTGGGCCTGAAGCAGCGTCTGCTGGACGACATGGTGCCGGACTTCCTGGCTACCGTCGACACCATGGAGGCACTGGCGGGCATGATTCCCGACTTCACCCGTGAGACGGAATTCATCTCCCTGCGCGGCGACGACGACTATGCCCTCTACGACGGCGATATCTGCTCAACCGACACCGGCCGGGTACCCGACAGCGATTACATGGCCATGACCAACGAGCACGTGGTGAGCCACAGCACGAGCAAGCACTGCAAGGTGAACCGCTCAAGCTACATGGTGGGCGCCCTGGCCCGCTGGAACAACAACCACGACAAGCTGTGCGACGTGTCCCTGCAGGCGGCCGAGCGGCTGGGCCTCAAGCCCAATTGCCACAACCCCTACATGAACACCATCGCCCAGGTGGTGGAGGCCGGGCACTGCGCCCTGGACGCGGTGGCCATCATCGATACGCTGCTGGAGAACGGACTGAAGGACGAGGCGCCCAACCAGGAGCCGACGAAGTTCGGGACCGGTATCGGTGCCACCGAGGTACCCCGTGGTATCCTGTACCACGAGTACACCTACGACCGGAAGGGACGCATTGCCAAGGCGAACTGCGTCATCCCCACCGGGCAGAACCTGGCGAACATCGACGACGACATGAAGAAACTGGTGCCCGAGGTGATCAACGAGTCCAAGGCGGACATCACTCTCAAGCTGGAGATGCTGGTGCGGGCCTACGACCCGTGCATCAGCTGTTCGGTGCACCTGCTGGACGTGGACTTCATCGAGTAGGATGGATGTGAAGGTCATCGCCGTCGGCAATTCGTTCTACGGTGACGACGGGGTGGGGGCAGCCGTGCTGGATGCGATCAGGGAGAGTGATTCCCTCCCCGGTATCGAACTGATCGATATCCACACCGACGCCCTGGCCCTGCTCGATCACCTCGAACCGGGCAGGGCGCACATCATCGTGGACGCGGCCCAGATGGGTCTGGAGCCCGGCGATGTGGTAGCGTTCCGTCCGGACGAGGTGAAGCTGCGCATACGCCAGGACAACCTGTCGGTGCACGGTTTCGGGCTGCCCGAGGCCTTTGCCATGGCGAGACAGATCGGGCGCATGCCCGAGAAGGTGCTAATCGTCGGTGTGGAGCCGGCGCGCATAGTAATCGATACGGGGCTGTCGGACGTCGTGGCGGCGGCCGTGCCCCGGGTGGTATCCATCATTCAAGCGGAGGTAGATCCCGATGGCGGATAAGACCATCCTGGTCATCGACGACGATATCGACCTGGTCGAGATCATCCGAATGACGCTGGAGAACGAGGGCTTCAAGGTGATCGACGCGCAGGACGGCGAGCGTGGGCTGGCCCGGGCCCGTGCTGACGCTCCGGACCTGGTGCTGCTGGACGTGATGATGGGCAGCGTTGACGAGGGTTTCCAGGTGGCGTACCAATTGCGTAGCGACGAGGCCACCAAGGAGATCCCCATCCTGATGTTGACCGCCGTGGCGGACCAGACGGGGTTCGACTTCGATCCGGACAAGGACCAGGAGTTCCTGCCGGTGGACGAGTTCCTCGAGAAACCGGTCAGCCCGCGCAAGCTGATCGACATGGTGCGCAAGCACCTGCCGACGAGCATCTAGGTCCCGTCGGCAATTGTCCGATCCGTACTGCCGTGCACCGCGACGGGAGGCGACGTGCCAGCCAATGACCTGAACCCGCCCGCGTCGTCCCTGTTCGTGTCGGCCGTGTCGTTGCGTCTGCGTCTGGACTGGTTCAACAAGCTGCGCTGGGGTGCGGTGGCGGTGGTGGCCCTGTCGGTGGTGACGGTGGACACGGTGGTGGACCAGCGCCTGCCTCTGGTGCCCATTCTGGTCACGGTCGGCCTGCTGTGCCTGCTCAACGGGCTCTATGTCTGGCGCAATCACCGGGTGGTCCCCGCCTCCATCGAGGCCGAACTGCGCCTGGTGAAGATGCAGATGGTGGGCGATCTGGTGGCGCTGACGGTGCTGCTGAATCTCACCGGCGGCGCGGAGAACCCGCTGCTGTTCGTCTACATGGTACACGTCATCATCGGTTCACTGCTGTTCAAGGGGCGGGACATCTACCTGGTGGCGTGGCTGGCCATCATCCTGTTCACGGGTGAGGTGGCAGGCGAGTACCTCGGCGTGATTCCCCACCATCACCTGTTGGGCGCCAGCTCCATGACCCACGAACTCCCCTACATCCTGGTAACCTTGTCGTCGTTCTGGCTGGTGCTGCTGGTGAGTGCGTACATGGGCGCCTCGATCATGAAGCACAATCGCCTTATCCGGGATGAACTGGTGGAACAGCATCAACAGTTGCTGGCCGCCGACAAGGCCAAGATGGAGTTCTTCCGCTTCGTGACCCACGAGGTGAAGAGTCCGGTGAATACGGCCCAGAGCGCGGTGGAGCTGGCCGTGGAGATGGGCGGCGGGGAACTGCCGCCGGCGGTGGTGAACATGCTGGACCGGGCGCTGTCCCGTCTCGAGCAGGCCACCGAGATCGTCAAGGACCTGGCTGATCTGACCCGCGGGGGGCTGCATCGGGGCCACACCGGGCGCAGCCTGGATGTGTCGGCGCTGCTGGCCGAGGTGGTGGATCACCATCGCGAGGCGGCTTCGCGACGGTCCCAGGTCTTCGAGGTGCTGTTGCCGGACGAGCCGGTGACCATCGTCTCGGACCGGGGCATGCTGGGCAAGATAGTGACCAACCTGGTGAGTAACGCCGTGCGCTACAACCGCGACGGCGGCACGGTACGCGTGTCCCTGGAGGATCATCCCGATTCCCTGGCCGTGGAGGTGGCGGACGAGGGTATCGGCATCGAGCCGGGCGATCACGAACGGATCTTCGAGGAGTTCTACCGCACAGCCGAGGCCCAGAAGCAGACCACCCTGGGCACGGGCCTCGGCCTGCCCATCGTCAGGCGATTCGTGACCGAGTTGGGCGGCGAGGTGCAGGTCACCAGCAGACCGGGCGAGGGGGCGACCTTCCGCGTCGTCCTGCCCCGACCGGGAAAGGCGGACACCCGTGAGCGGTAGCGGCAACGGCAACGGCAACGGACGGATCCTCTGTGGTGGACTGCTGCGCCGGGACCAGTTGGCCATGATCGAGTTCCTGGGTCTGGACGGCGAACCGGGCAGCGCCTGCGGCATCCTCGAGCGATTCGGCGAAGCCGGCATCCCCCTGGCCTACGTCAGCCTGGGCAACGGTCCGGACGGCCAGCGCAACGTGGCGTTCTGCGTGGACAGGGTGGACCTGGTGACCAGCCGGCCGTTGCTGGAAACAGTGGAGAAGGAGCGCAGGCCGGTGGAGGTGCTCATCCGCGAGCCGGTGACCAAGTTGACGCTCTATGGCCCCCACTTCCAGGAGAAGCACGGGCTGGCCGCGGGAGTGTTCGCGGCGTTGTGCGAGCGGGGGGTCAAGTCGCACGGAATCAGCATGTCGGTGAACAGTATCTCGTTCGTGGTGGATTCGCGGTTGTGTGAGGAGGCGGTGGCGTGTTTGCGGTTGAGGTTCGAGTGGCCGGAGTAGCGGCTAGCTTCTTCGTCTCCTGACCAGAATCCGCACCGACCGCGAAACCATGAACACCACCAGCGCCACCGCCAGCAGCGGCAGCATCACCGCGACGATGGTCAACGCCGTGGCGGCCCCGGTTTCGAAGGTAGCAACCGCCGGGTTGGCCAGACCGCCCGTGCTCACGGTGGACCCCAACCGCAATCCCGCCAACGCCCCGTGAAGCAACCCGGCCGTGCCGCCACCAGCGATGACCGCCAGTGACCAGCGCAGCCAGGGCGGAAAATCCACCAGCGTAGCGGCCATGAGCAGTACGCCCGCAGTCACCGCCGCCGGCGCTACAGCTGCGTCCAGCAGGTTGTCGAACCAGGGGATGAAGTAGGCGGCCACCTCGATCAGGGCCGCCGCCGCCAGCACCACCAGGACGATGGTGTCGTCCAGCCAGCCGAAGCCCGCAGCCAGCGGAAGGTGCCCCACCCGTGCCGCGAGTCCGGCCAGCAGCAGGGGCACGAAGATGCGGAAGCCCGCCGCCGCGGCCAGACCCAGGCCCACCGCCACGGCTGACAGCAGTTCGAAGCCGTCGAGATCCATGCTACTTGAGGATGAATTCGGCAAAGAGACGCATCTGGGGCAGGCGGACGTGCACATCCGGATAAGCCACGTAGGTCCGGTCGGCCAGGGTCAGCAGGTACTCGAAACCGATACCGCCGCCGTCAAAGACCGGCGTGGCCAGCTTGAGCCGGGTCATGGATACGAAATGGTCGGCTTCGTTACCGCTGATGGCGTGGATCCAGAACTGCTGGTGGCTGGCGTGCAGGTAGTCCCAGCCGTCACGACCGAAGGAGGCAGACAGGAGGACCAGCGCTCCCGGACCGTAGTCGTACGAGCGTCCCGATACGCTGGGATAATCGGAGGTCACCGAGCCCAGCAGTATGGGCCCGAGATTCACTTCGGTGCGCATCTCCATGCCGTGGACCGTCTCGAAGCGCGACAGCAGACCAGCCGATACGGCCTGGGCGCCGAACTCGATCTGGAAGGTGTTGATGTAGTCGTGGTGCAGGTGGGCGCTGATGATATGGCTGGCCGCCTCGGTTTCCTTCACGAAGGTTCCGGCGAGAAGACCATCGCTCTCGAAGCGGCCGATCAAACTGGCATCGTTGAAGTTGAGCTGCAGCAGCATATCGAAGTGGCTGTACGGCTTGCCCAGGTCGCCGAAGAAGGGATCGCCGTAGTCGAATTCGAACTCCATGAAGGCCTTGGTCGTGTCCGCGTCGAAGAGGCGGTCGTCACTCACGTTGCGCATGCCGGCGTCCAGACGGGCGCGGTAGTTGCGGGGATGGCGATCCTCGGGGTTGGCGTGCCGGCGGCTCCAGTCCCCGTCGATGACGCGGTTCAGGCCGCCCACCGGATCGATGGCGAAACCCGCGACCTCACGCCAGGTCCGACCGGAACCGGAGCCCTCGTTGTTTCGGACCGACGTAGCCAGCCGGTGCAGCATCTCACCCATGGCCGAACCGCCCACGCTGGTGGAGATCCAGTCGTTCATGGAGGGATGGTGGACCTCGTTGAAGTACTCCCACAGGAAAGAACCGCCAAACGTGAACGGCACCGATTCCCAGAAGGAATAGCCGTTGCTGCGGGCCGCGTTGAAATAGAGGCTGCCGTG